>JAJYGW010000266.1 GCA_021790615.1 Actinomycetes bacterium
CTCGGGTTCGACGGTCGACATCGCCCCATGCGATGAGCGCGGCCCCGCCGGCCAGGGCGAAGCCGTCAGCTTCTGTCAGCACTGCGACGATCCGCGCGATGCGTTCCTGCAGCGGGCTCAGCACTCAGGGCCGATCCGGTCCACGACGGCCGAACCACTCCGACCACGCGGCACGAACGTACGGGGGGAGCACGAGCTCATCGAACACCCTTGCGAGTTCCTCGACGTCGACGTAGTAGCGAACGTCGTCCTCGGTCCCCTCGCGCAGCACCTGCTCGTAGAGACGCAAGCGGTCCTCTCGCCGACTGGGGTCGTAGGTGAGAGCCGGCTCGCTCCAGGAGATGTGAAGGGGCAGCTCGACGACGCCGGACGCCTCGAGCAGGGTCTCGTCGTCGATATCGTCGGGGATCGCGACCGGACGCGATGCCGGCCCCAGCCACGCGGTCCGCGTCCTGGCCACGCCTGGATCACACGGTCCATGTCCACGGCCGTGGGGGCCGGGGCATCGAACAGGACCGCTTCTCGACTCTCTTGGTCGAGTCACGCCCGATCGAGATCGGTCGCGAGCTGGCCGAGTTGCTCACGCAGGAGATCGTGGTTCGAAGACGCGACACGCAACACGCAACACCCCCTGCGCGTCCAGCTGCTGCGTCCGGCATCGTGATGGGTCCAGCGTCGCGTCGGACCTGCCGAGTTTGCCTGTCTGGTCGTCGGCTACCCCGTGGGCTCTCCGGTGGCGGATGTCGTGGGGTCGTTCCGCATCGACCGGAAGACTGCCGTCGGGCACGTGGGCTTCAGTGGATCTCCCATCGAGACCGTCGATCGCTCCGAGGGGACGACAGGTCGCTACGACGCGACGATGCCCGGGGGCCGCGACGCTCGATGCCCAGGGCGAGCCCCCGGAGTCGGTGGCCGGGAGTTGCAGGTGGCACCGAGCGGGACGCAGCGCGTCCCGGAGGAGGCTGGAGTCGTCCGGCGGTCCCGGGGATGTCGACGCCGTGCCGAGGCGAGCGCGTGGGGGGGATCCCAGATGGCTGGCCGGTGACAGCACGGCCGCGACCCCACCAGGCCGTGGGTCCCGAGCTCGACCCGGCGAGGCCGTCCTCCACGCTCCTAGCCTCGGGGTGTGGACGACGCCCGCAGCCCCCGGGGGGCTCACCCGTTCCGGCGTCTCGGGTTCCTCGGCAGCCCGACGGAAGCTGCGGTGGTGCTCGAGGCGCTGCTCGACGCAGGGCACGACGTCGTCGGGGTGGTCACGCGTCCGCCAGCGCGGCGGGAACGGCGCGGGGCCGCTGTGCCGACGCCGGTCGAGGCGGTGGCAAGGTCGCGGGGCCTCGCCGTTGCCCACGAGCCCGGAGCGCTCCTCGCCCTCGGGATCGACCTCGGCGTGGTCGTCGCCTACGGTGCTCGGCTCCGCCCCCCCGTGCTCGGTGGGCTCCTCCTCGTCAACCTCCACTTCTCGCTCCTGCCGCGCTGGCGAGGCGCAACCCCGGTCGAGCACGCGATCCTCGCCGGGGATGCCGACACCGGCGTCTCGGTGATGGAGGTCGTCGACGAGCTCGACGCCGGCCCGGTCTACGCGACCGAGCGGGTCGCGATCGGGCCCGACGAGACGGTGACGGCGCTGCGTGCCCGGCTCACCGAGGTCGGAGCCCGGCTGCTCGGCTCCCTGCTCGGCGCGCCGGGGGGCTTGCCGAGGCCGGTCCCCCAACGCGGCGAGGTCGCGCTCGCGCCTCGGCTCACCAGCGCCGACTTCTTCCTTCCCTTCGCCGGACCGGCGTCGTACTGCGCTCGGCTGGTCCGCCTCGAGCGGGCGTGGACGACGATGCCGGACGGCGCCCGGCTCGGCGTGCTCGAAGCCCGGGCGATCCCCGGTGTGGTGCCCGCCGGGGTGCCCGGCACGCTCGACGGTACGGTGGTGCGTTGCGGCGACGGCGCACTCGCGCTGGCGCAGGTTCGACCTGCGGGGCGCATCGCGATGGACGCAGCGGCCTGGGCGCGGGGACTGCACCTCCCCGAGCCCGTCGTGCTCGGCGCATGCCGGCCCTGAAGGGCGCAGGGCTCGCCTCGCGGCGCGTGGCCGCCGACGTCCTGGCGCGAGTCGAGCAGGGTGCCTGGGCGAACGCGGCGCTCGACGCGGCGCTCGCGCGAACGACGCTGTCCGGACCGGACCGAGCGCTTGCAACGGCGCTGGTCTTCGGGACGCTCCGTCGCCAGCGCGCCTGCGACTGGCTGGTCGACGAGGCGCTGCGGCGCGAGGTGGAGCTCCCCGTGCGGATCGCCCTACGGCTCGGCGCCTACCAACTCGTGTTCCTCGGCCAGCCCGCGTACGCGGCGGTCTCGACCGCCGTCGCCACCGCTCCTCGGCGCGCCGCCGGTCTCGTGAACGCGGTGCTCCGACGCATCGCAGCGGCGGACGAGCGGTCCTGGCCATCGCCGGCGGTCGAGCTCTCCTACCCGGACTGGATCGTCGAGCGGCTCTTCGAGGACCTCGGGGAGCCCGACGCACTCGGCGCACTGGGCGCGATGAACGAGCCGGGCGCGGCTGCCATCGGCGCGGGGGGCACGCACCAGGACCTGGCCTCGCAGTGGGTGGCGGCCGCCGTCCCGCACCCGGCCGGCGGGGTCGTGGTCGACCTGTGTGCAGCGCCGGGTGGGAAGGCGGTTGCCGTCGGTGCCGGACCCTCCCTCGTGGCGGCCGTGGAGCGTCGCCCGGGGCGGGCGCGGCGACTGGCTCGGCGGGTCCGACGCGACGACGGTGCGCTCGCCGTGCTCGTCGCGGACGGCCGGTTCCCGCCGCTGCGTCCCGGGGTCGCCGACGGCGTCCTCGTCGACGCTCCGTGCAGCGGTCTCGGTGCGCTCCGGCGCCGGCCCGACGCACGCTGGCGTGTGGACCCGGGCGCTCCGGCGCGGCTCTCGCAGCTCCAGCGGGAGTTGTTGGAGGGGTCCGTCGGTCTGCTCCGGCCCGGTGGCACGCTCGTCTACTCGGTGTGCACCCTCACCCGGGTCGAGACCGAAGGGGTCGACGCGTGGATCGCCGACCGCTTCCCGTCGCTGCGCCCGCTCCCTCGTCTCGGTCCTCCCTGGCAGCAGCGGGGGAGGGGGGAGATCCTCCTTCCCCAGACGGCGGGCACCGACGGGATGTTCCTCCTCCGCGTCGCGCTGCCGGGCTGAGCCTCGCCCAACTGGCCCTCCTCCGGTGTGGCCCTCCTCCGGACTGGCCCACGCCCGGGCGGAGTCGGCACTGCGACGGCGTAGCGTGCGAGCCGCAGGGAGCAAGCGGCCCGGAGAGGGCGAGAGGAGGCCCGATGGGTGATCGGCTCGGTCTGGCTGCGAAGGTGCTCACCGTCTCGGACGGGGTGATCGCAGGCACCCGCGAGGACCGCTCGGGCGCCCGACTGGCGGAGCGCCTCGTGGAGGCCGGCTTCGAGGTCGTCGCCCGGGCGGTCGTCTCGGACGGTGCGGCCGAGGTGGCGAGTGCGCTCCGGGACCTCTGCGCCGGTTTTGCGGGGTTGGTGGTCACAACGGGGGGAACGGGCTTCGGACCGCGGGATCAGACGCCCGAGGGCACACGGGCGGTGCTCGACCGCGAGGCGCCCGGCCTCGCAGAGGCGATGCGCGCGGTGAGCCCCCTCGGCCGGCTCTCGCGCGGGGTCGCCGGCACGTGCGGTCGCGCCCTCGTCTGCAACACGCCGGGCTCGCCCGCCGGCGCCGTCGAGTCGATCGACGCCATCCTCGACGTGCTCCCGCACGCCCTCCGGCTGCTGGCGAGCGAGGAGACCCCGCATCCGCATCCGGACTCGGGCCCGTCCGACGCCGCGTCAGGGGGTCGAGCGCTGCCCGGTGGCCGAGCGGCCACACCTGGGGGCTCGGCCCCGACGGCCGGCGGTGCCGCAGGTGCGCCGGTCGGATGAGCGAGCGGCTACGCCCGACGGCCCTCGATCTCGAGGACGAGCGCTGGATGGGTCGCGCCCTTCGCGTGGCGGCGACCGCACGCCTCAGGACGTCGCCGAACCCCTGGGTCGGCGCCGTCCTCGTCACCGCCGGGGGTGCGGTGTTCACCGGCGCCACGGCGGCCCCGGGTGGGCCGCATGCCGAGCGCGCTGCCCTGGAGGCTGGCTCGGCTGCGGCGGGTGGTCGCCGGGCGTGGGCGGCGGGCTCGACGCTCTACGTGACGCTCGAGCCGTGCGCGCACCACGGCCGGACGGCCCCCTGCACCGAGGCCATCCTCGCGGCCGGGGTGTCCCGAGTCGTGGTCGGCGTCCTCGACCCGGACGAGCGGGTGCGCGGGCGCGGGATCGCGGCACTCGAGGGCGGGGGCGTCGTGGTTCGCATCGGCGTCCGTGGTCGCGAGGTGGAGCACCAGCTCGAGCCCTATCTCCACCACCGCCGGCGCGGACGCCCGTTCGTCGTGCTCAAGCTGGCCGCGACGCTCGACGGGAGGCTTGCGGCGCCCGACGGCTCCAGTAGGTGGATAACCGGTCCGGCAGCGCGGCGCGACGCGCACCGGCTGCGCGCGGAGAGCGACGCCATCGCCGTCGGCGCGACGACCCTTCGGGTCGACAGGCCCGCACTCGACGTCCGGGGAGTCCCCGGCGCTCGCAGCCCTCGCCGCCTCGTGGTGCGTTCCCCAGCCGGCGACCGGGGCCTCGGAGCGGTGCCGGAGGGCTTCGAGGTGCTCGAAGTCCCGCTCGGCGCCGCGCTCCGCCGACTCGGGAGCGAAGGTGTCGTCCAGCTGCTCGTCGAGGGCGGGGCGAGCACTGCGCACGGTTTCTGGTCGGCGGGCCTCGTGGACCGACTCGTTGTCTACCTCGCCCCTGCGCTCCTCGGGGGCTCCGACGGCGTGCCACTGCTCGAGGGACCGGGCGCACCCACGATGTCCGGCATCTGGCGGAGCGGGTTCTCGTCCGTCCGCCGGCTCGGGGACGACCTCCGCCTCGACGTGCGCGGCAACGGGGAGGCCGGTGGCGCCGTGGACGCCTGCTAGCAGACGGCCGGTAGCGTCAGTGGCGCCATGTTCACCGGGATCGTCGAAGCGCTCGGACGAGTCGAGCACCAGGAGCACGGCCGCCTGGCGGTGTCGGCGGGCATCGTCACGGAGCTCGAGATCGGGGCGTCGGTGGCGGTGAACGGCTGCTGCGTCACGGTCGTGGGGCTCGGCAACGGCGCCTTCGAGGCGGACCTCTCCGAGGAGACCCGAGCCCGGACGACCCTCGCGACCCTGGCTCCGGGTGACACCGTGAACCTCGAGCGTCCGCTCACCCCGGCGTCGCCGCTCGGTGGCCACCTCGTCCAGGGTCACGTGGACGGCGTCGGTCTCGTCCGGCGAGCAGCTCCCGACCTGGAGGTCACCGTCGACGCGGGTCTGGCTCGCTACCTCGTCGAGAAGGGCTCGGTAGCGGTCGACGGCGTGAGCCTCACGGTGACCACCGTCGGGGGGACGACCTTCGGCGTCGCGGTGATCCCGCACACCGCGGCGGTCACGACGCTCGGCCTGCGCCGACCCGGCGAGCGCGTCAACGTGGAGGTGGACGTCCTCGCCAAGTACGTCGAGCGACTGGTCGCGCCCTACCGCGTGCAGGTCGGGGGTTGACCGTGGCCATGGCGCCGATCGAGGACGCGATCGCGGCCATTGCCGCCGGAGGCATCGCCGTGGTCGTGGACGACGAGGACCGGGAGAACGAGGGCGACCTCATCATGGCGGCGGAGCACGTCACCGAGGAGAAGGTGGCCTTCTTCCTCGAGCACACCTCCGGGGTCATCTGCGTCCCGCTCACGCCGGAGCGGGTAGAGCAGCTCCGACTCC
>JAJYGW010000152.1 GCA_021790615.1 Actinomycetes bacterium
GGAGGCTCCGATGACGATGACGTTGCGGAGCGCTTCGACGCCGTCGATCTCCGCCAGGAGCTGTGGCACGATCGTCGACTCCATGTCGGAGCTGATCCCGGTGCCCCTCGTGCGGAACAGCGAGTCCATCTCGTCGAAGAACACGATGACCGGCACGCCCTCCTCGGACTTCTCCCTCGCCCGCTGGAAGACGAGTCGGATCTGGCGCTCGGTCTCGCCCACGTACTTGTTGAGCAGCTCCGGGCCCTTGATGTTGAGGAAGTAGCTCCGTGCCCCCTTGTCGCCGGCGAGCTCGGCCACCTTCTTCGCGAGCGAGTTCGCCACCGCCTTCGCGATCAGCGTCTTGCCACAGCCCGGCGGCCCGTAGAGGAGGATGCCCTTCGGGGCAGGCAGGTCGAACTCGGCAAAGAGCGCTCGATGGAGGAACGGGAGCTCGACGGCGTCCTTGATGTCCTCGATCTGGCTGTCGAGACCCCCGACGTCCTCGTAGGAGACGTCCGGCACCTCCTCGAGGACCAGCTCCTCGACCTCCGGACGGGGCAGTCGCTCGAGGAGCAGCCCCGTGCGCGAGTCCATGAGCGCGCTGTCCCCGACGCGCAGTCGCTGGTCGGCGAGGCCGGAAGCGAGCTGCGACGCCAGCTCGCAGACCCGCTCCTCGTCCGCACGGGCGACCACGAGCGCCCGGCCACCGTCGAGGAGCTCCTTCACGGTGACGACCTCACCCGCTCGCTCGAGGCTCCCGGCGAGCACGACGTTGAGCGACTCGTTGAGCACGACCTCCTGGCCCCGTGACAAGCTCGCCGCGTCGAGCTCCGGGTGCAGCGCGACGCGCATCTTCCGACCCCCGGAGAACACGTCGACCGTGCCGTCCTCGTTCGCCGTGAGGAAGGTCCCGTAGGCCGAGGGCGGCTGGGTGAGCTTGTCGACCTCCTCGCGCAGGGTCGCGATGTGCTCGCGCGCCTGCTGCAGGGTCGAGGTGAGCCTCTCGTTGCGGGAGAGCGCCTGGGCGAGCTGCCCGGACGTCTCGAGGAGCTTCTCCTCGAGGGCCCGCACCCGCCTCGGTGCCTCGGCCAGCCGCCGCCGGAGCAGCTGGACCTCCTCCTCCAACGCAACGAGCTCGGCCGGCCGCTCCTCCGGCCCCGATCCGCCGTCCGCAGAACCAGTCGTCGAGACCACCTCCCGTCCGCAACCTACACCGGCCCGCCGCCGAGTGGTGGCACCCGCCCCGAGCGCCAGGCACTAGCCTCACCGCTGGTAGGAGCGTGCGACGCGAGGCGCGAAGGAGAGCGGACGCGACATGAAGGTCTGGATCGACCAGGATCTCTGCACCGGCGACGGTCTCTGTGAAGAGATCGCGCCCGCGGTGTTCACCTTGCTCGACGACGGCCTCGCCTATGTGAAGGACGGCGGGGTGGTGCAGAACGACCCGGGTGGCGCGCAGGGGATGGCCCTCGTGCCGACCGACCTCGAGGACGCGGTGGTCGAGGCGGCCGAGGAGTGCCCCGGCGAGTGCATCTTCGTCGAGCAGGCGTGACCGAGCTGCTCGCGGCGCCCGCTGCGATACCAGCCCCTGCGGGCAAGCTGATCGAGGAGTTCTTCGGCCGGGCGAGCACCGGCGACGCGACGATCAGCGTCGCGAGGATGGTGGCCCCGCCGGGCTGGTCCGAGCCCGGGCAGCGCCCGAGCTTCGAGGAGCTCACCGTCGTGCTCGAGGGGAGCCTCGTCGTCGAGCACCGCGAGGGGCGCTTCGTGGTCGCAGCGGGCCAGGCGTGCCGCGCGCGCCCGGAGGAGTGGGTCCGCTACTCGAGCCCGACCGGCGCCCACTACGTCGCGATCTGCCTCCCCGCGTTCTCCCCCGCTGCGGCCAGGCGCGACGACGAGTCCGCCGAGCTCGGGGGCTCCCACGCCTCGGTCGACGCCGACGCCGGGGCTGGCGCCAGCGCGTCCTCGACACCGGACGAGTTGGTCCCCCCCTCGACCTGAGCCCGAGCGGCGGACGTCGGGACCGTTCCGCCGAGCAAGCGCGCCACGGTCAAGAAGCCGGTGTGCCCGACCATCCGGTGCGCGGGGCGGACCGCCCTCCCCGCGACATGCCAGCTCCGCTGGAGCACCTCCACCGTCTCCGCCAGCCCGAACGGGCTCGCGGCGAGCTCGTCTCGAAGCGTCGCCACCTGGAGGATCGACGGGAGGTAGCAGACCAGCACGCCGCCCGGCGCGAGGGCTCGGGCCGCGTGCGCCACGACCTGCCACGGTTCGGGCAGGTCGAGCACGACGGCATCGAGCGCCGTCTCGCCGATCCCCTCGTAGACGTCGCGCAGCTCGACCCGGTAGGAGGTCTCGGGTCCGAGCGCCTCGGCCACGTTCCGCCCGGCGGTCGCGGCAAAGTCCTCCCGGAGCTCGTAGCCGACGACGTCTGCGCCTGCCCGGAGCAGCGCCATCGAGAGCGCACCCGAGCCGACCCCGGCCTCGAGCACCCGCGCCCCGGGGAACACGTCGGCGAGGAGGAGGATCGCCCCGAGATCCTTCGGGTAGACGACCTGGGCGCCGCGAGGCATTCCGAGCACGACATCCGCGAGCGTCGGGCGCACGACGAGGAAGCGGGCCCCACCCGCCGAGCGGATCTCCACGCCCTCGGGCCCGCCGATCAGCTGGTCGAGCTCCACGACACCGGCATGGGAGTGGAACCGTCCCCCGGCCACGAGGCGGACGAGGTTCCGCCGGTCCTTCGCGTCGACGAAGAGCACCCGCTCGCCGGCTTCGAGCGCGCCCGTCGCGCGGCCACGCCGGAGCGATGCCCCTGGCGCAGGGGCTCCGGCCCCACCCCCCTCGGTCACCGGCGCCTGCGCGTCGCCCGTTCGAGGTGCCTGATCTCGAGCCGCTGCCCCGGCGAAAGGCGCTCGGTCACCCGGACCTGTCGCCCGCCCTTGCGGAGCTCCGACGCGAACAGTGCCGCCGCCCCGACGAGGAGCCAGCCGGTCCGGCCACCGAGGAGGCCGTCGACCAGTCCCCGCCGTCGGAGCATCGCCGGCACGGCCCGCAGGCTGCCGAGTGGTCCTACCGGCTTCGGAGGGGCGAGGAGACGGCGGAGGGAGCCGAGCATCAGATCCGGCGGATCTCGACCACCGTCGAGGAGAGTCTCCCCTTGCGCCTCCCCACCAGGTACGCCACGGCGAGGAGCGCGACGCCGACCGTGGACGCGATCGCAACCAGCGACGGCTGCGCACGCTCGACCGGGGCCGAGAGGCTCGCCTGGAGCGCGCGGAGCTTTGCCTCGATGTCCGACGCGGTGACGGGCCGGCTGCTCATCGTCCCACCTTCCCGGGTCCGCGTCCACGCAAGACGGCAAGTCCGGCCACCCCCGCAACGGCCACGGCGACCGCCGCCGTGACGACGTACGGTAGCCACGAGAGGTGGCCGTGGAACGTCGAGCCGGTCGCCGTCTGGAGGGCCCGGAGCAGCGCGAGGGCGAGGAGCGTGAGCCCACCGCCGAGCAGCATCGAGCCGGCTGCGCCCACCGCGACGAAGCGCCCGATGGTCTTCGCAGGTTCGAGCGTCCGCTGCTTCACGTAGGCGGTGGTGAGCGCGCGGATCTCTCCGAGGAGCACGCCGAAGTCCTCCCCGCCGTGCGGCTCGCGCTGCGCTGTGCTGTCCACCACGTTCGTTCCTCCCGGCCCGACAGCTCGGCGCGCGAACACGCGCGCGCCGGCGACTCGGTTCCCGCATTCCTAGCCCGTCTCGCCCCTCCCCGCAAGCACCCGCCTCGCCCGGACTCGGCAGCGCACGGGAGCTCGACGGGCGGATGGTAGCGTGCCAGCGTGCGCGTCCTCCTTGCCGTGGTGTTCGGCCTCGCGACCTGCCAGATCGCCCTGCTGCTCACCACGCTCTATCTCCATCGGGCCCTCTCACATCGCGCGCTCAGCCTCTCGCCCGGCGTCGCCTTCGCCTGTCGGGTACTCGTGTGGATCTCGACCGGAGTGCGGCCGCGTCAGTGGGTCGCCGTCCACCGCAAGCACCACGCCTTCACCGACGTCGAGGGGGATCCCCATTCGCCGCTCCTCGAGGGCTTCTCGATGGTCCAGTTCCTGAACTTCGTCCTGTACCGGCGCGTCGCTCGGCAGGAGGAGGTCGTCCGGAAGTACGCCCGAGACCTGCCGGCGGACGCCTGGGACCGCCGCCTGTTCGACCATGCGCTCCTCGGACTCGGGATCGGTTTCGCCTTCTTCGTCCTCGTCCTGGGCTGGGAGATGGCGCTCGTCGCCGCGGCGGTCCACGCAGTTTCCTACCTCCTACTCAACGCGGCGATCAACGCCATCGGCCACTCCTGGGGGCGGCGTCCCTACCCCAACATCGCGACGAACAACCAGTGGCTGGCCTTTCTCACGATGGGCGAGGGACTGCACAACAACCACCACGCCGCGCCGACCTCCGCCCGGCTGTCCCTCGCTCGTCGCGAGCTCGATCCCGGCTGGTGGGTGATCGCGACGTTGCAGCGGCTCGGCTGGGCGAAGGTCCGTCACACCGAGGTGAAGCTGGCCCGCCCGAAGGCCTCAGCCGCAGCCTGAGGCGCCACCAGCCCGGCCGCGGCGTATCCGGTGGCGGCCGTTCATCCTGGCCACCGGGTGCCTTGCGGGTAGGGTGACGCCATGAGCGCTCCCGATCTCGAGGCCCTCGGCATCAACGTCATCCGTGGGCTGGCCATGGACGCACCGCAGCGGGCGAACTCCGGGCACCCGGGGACGGCAATGGCACTCGCGCCCCTGGCGCACGTGCTCTGGACCAAGGTGCTCCGCCACGATCCCTCGGAGCCGAACTGGCCGGACCGGGACCGCTTCGTCCTCTCGGCGGGCCACGCGTCGATCCTCCTCTATTCGATGCTCTACCTCACGGGCTACGGTCTCGAGCTCACCGACCTCGAGACCTTCCGCCAGTGGGGTTCTGCGACACCCGGACATCCCGAGCGAGGGCACACCCAAGGCGTCGAGGTCACCACCGGCCCACTCGGCCAGGGCCTCGGCATGGCCGTCGGCATGGCGATGGCAGAGCGCTTCTTGCGGAGCCGCTTCGGCGCGCAGGCCTTCGACCATCACGTGTTCGCCATCTGCTCGGACGGCGACTTGATGGAGGGCATCAGCCACGAGGCCGCGTCGCTGGCCGGGCACCTCGGCCTCGCGCGCCTGATCTGCGTCTACGACGACAACCACATCACGATCGACGGGCCGACCGAGCTCGCCTTCACGGAGGACCGCGCCCGGCGCTTCGAGGCCTACGGATGGCACGTCGAGCAACTCGGCGAGGCCGCGAACGACACCGTCGCCCTCGAGGCCGGCCTGCGCCACGCGATGGAGGAAGAGGACCGGCCGAGCCTCCTCGTGCTCCGGAGCCACATCGGCTGGCCGGCTCCGCATGTCACCGACACGTCCAAGGCACACGGCGACCCGCTCGGAGAGGAGGAGATCCGCCTCACCAAGGAGCTCCTCGGCCTTCCCCCGGACCAGCAGTTCTGGGTTCCCGACGAGGTGCTGGAGCTGTACCGCCGCTGCATCCCGAGGGGGCAGGCACTGCGCGAGGCCTGGGAGGCGCGCCAGGACCCCGATCGCCCCGACGCGGCCGAGCTCGCCGCGGCGCTGGCGGGCCTGCCCCTCGAGGGGTGGGAGTCCGCGCTGCCGACCTTCGAGGTGGGCGCGCGTGTCGCGACCCGAAAGGCGGTGGGGGCGTGCCTGGCGGCGACGGCTCCGGGCATCCCCGGGCTCGTGACCGGCGCCGCAGAC
>JAJYGW010000400.1:0-2017 GCA_021790615.1 Actinomycetes bacterium
GACCCGAGCGACGTCGCGGGCACTGCGCAGCTCGACCACCGTTGCGCCGAGCGAGGAGAGGATCGCCCGGTGCTCGGAGACGTCACCCTGGAGGGCGAGAACCCCTACGTCCACCTGGAGGCACCTCGGCGCTCACCAGCCCCGGCCGGCAAGGTGCACCGGTGCGTCCGCCGCCGAGATCCCCACCATCGCCTCCCCGAGGTTGTGGCTCACCTTCGCCACGATCGCGGGGTCCCGGAACTGCGTCGTCGCCTCGACGATCGCACGGGCGCGCCGCGCCGGGTCGCCGCTCTTGAAGATCCCCGAGCCGACGAAGACCGCCTCCGCGCCGAGCTGCATGACGAGGGCGGCATCCGCTGGCGTCGCAATGCCCCCCGCACAGAACAGCGGCACCGGGAGTCGACCCGTGTCGGCGACCTCGCGCACGAGCTCGAGGGGCGCCTGGAGCTCCTTGGCGGCCGTCGGGAGCTCGGCCGGGTCGAGCGAGCGGAGGCGGCGCAGCTCGCCGAGCACCGCGCGGAGGTGCGTCACCGCCACGGAGACGTCCCCGGTGCCCGCCTCCCCCTTCGAGCGGATCATGGCGGCCCCCTCGGCGATCCGTCGCAACGCCTCGCCGAGGCTCGTCGCGCCGCAGACGAAAGGAACGGTGAAGGCCCACTTGTCGATGTGGTGGGCCGGATCGGCGGGGGTGAGCACCTCGCTCTCGTCGACGAAGTCCACGCCGAGGGCTTCCAGCACCTGCGCCTCGACGAAGTGCCCGATACGCGCCTTGGCCATCACCGGCACGGTCACCGCCGCCTTGATGGCCTCGATGAGCTCGGGCGCACTCATGCGCGCGACGCCTCCCTCGGCGCGGATGTCGGCCGGGACCCGCTCGAGGGCCATGACGGCGACGGCACCCGCGTCCTCGGCGATCTTCGCCTGCTCGGCGGTGACGACATCCATGATGACCCCGCCACGGAGCATCTCGGCGAGCCCCCGCTTGACCCGCGCCGTTCCTCGCCGTTCGCTGCTCGTGTCAGGGCTGGGGTCGGGCGCGGACATGGAGGTCATGCATCGATACTACCGGTCGCCCCTCGGTCGGGCTCCGGGCTCGGGACGCCGCAGGGGCTGGCCGCCCCGACCGACGCGGCGGGCTCAGAGCAGGGCGAGGGCCCTCGTGCGGACGTCGACCTCACCCTCCGCGTCCCTCGTTGGGACGCACCAGAGGGGTGCAGCGAAGGCACTGTGGCCGTCGACCGGCTCGCTCTGGCGTCCCGAAAGGGTCCCGAGCGCTGCCACCAACGCCGGGGGGTAGCGCGTGGCGGCGAGCGCGACACCGTCCGCACCCTGCTCGCGGAGGACCCGCCCTCGCCCGGCCACGGCCTGCACCGGCCGGCGCGAGGCGAGGGCCACCAGGCCGAGCGTCCCAGCCCGCCGAGCGAGCACGTGTGCGTCGCCGCGGCGAGCGTGCGCCAGGGCGTGCGCGAGGAGCGCCTCGAGCTCGACCCGCGCAACGCTTCGCTCCAGGGAAGGGGTCACCACGAGCGACACCGCTCGCACCGACGAGCCGACGACGGCGAGGTTCGGACCGGGACCGTCACCGCGCGTGACCCGGAGATCCGGGGGCCGCACCCCGAGCGCCAGGCTCAGCCCGTCGACCAGGTTCTGCACGCGGGGCAGCTCACCCGGCGCAGGGCTACGGACGCCGAGCACGGACAGGCAGATCGCCGGCGCGCCGGCCC
This sequence comes from Actinomycetes bacterium, assembly GCA_021790615.1. The sequence goes on from JAJYGW010000400.1 coordinate 1,725, forward strand.
ACCAGGCGAGACCGCCAGCGAGGACGACCGCCGCAGCGACGATGCCCCCCGCAATCGGGGACGCGAGCAACCACACGACGATCCCGAGGACGAGCCCGACCGGGACGACACCCGCCGCGACGGCGCCGAGCGCGGGCCACGGCGAGAGCCTCGGCACCTCGCCGAGGCCGAGACGACCGGCCCAGGCCTGGTCCGGGGCGGAGACGGACGCAGTTGCCATTGGTAGTCAGGGGCGCGGTGCCATGACGGCCCGGTTCCCCATCCCCCTTTCGATCTGTACGTGCGGTTCTCCC
>JAJYGW010000400.1:2027-5756 GCA_021790615.1 Actinomycetes bacterium
GGCGGAGACGGACGCAGTTGCCACGGCGCGAGGTTAGCTCGCAGGGCGCGACCGCTTCGCAGGCCGTTCATCCTCCCAGCAGGGCACGATACGAGGCGACGTAGGTCGCGGCAAGCCGGTCGATCGAGAAGCTGGCGGCGAGACGCTTCCCCGCCGTGACGAGCTGCGAAGCCAGCACTCGATCGGAGAGGGCACGCGCCAGCGCGCCCGCCAGCGCATCGACGTCCCCTGCCGGGACGAGGAGGGCAGCCTCCCCGTCCGCCGTCGCGCGACGGTAGCCCGGGAGGTCGCTCCCGACCACGACCGCGCCCGCGCCCATCGCCTCCAGGAGCACCACCCCGAAGGACTCACCGAACAGCGACGGCGCAACCAGGACGTCGGCTGCGCGGAGCCGAGCCCACTTCTCGGCCTCGCTCACCGCGCCGCAGAAGACCACCCCCGAGACCGCCCGGTAGCGCCGCTGCAGCTCGTCGTTCGCCGTGCCGGGACCCACAACCCAGAGCGTCGCACCAGGCGGGAGGCGCGAGAAGGCCTCGAGCGCCACCTCGAGACCCTTCCGGCGTTCGTGACGCCCGACGAAGAGCACCGTCGGGCCGCTGCGCTCGATTCGCTCCACGGATGCGAGGGGGCTCAGGTCGACGCCGTTCCAGAGCACCTCGTACGTGCCGCCGAGCACCCGCGCCGTCGCAGCCGCCTCGGGGGAGACCGCGAAGCGCTGGTCCAGGCGGGCCGCGGCGAGGCGCGCGGCCGGGAGGGTGAGCGCGTAGCCGAGGCTCCCCCCGCTGCGATGAAACGTCCCCACCCGCGCCCGGGCGGAGCTTGCGAGGGCGGCGAGCGCCGGTCCCGGCACGAGTGGCTCGTGGATGTGCACGACGTCGGGGCGAAGGTCGGCGAGGAGGGCGAGCGTTCGCCGGAACGTCGCGGGCCACGGCGCCAGCGGAACCATCGAACCGTTCGCCGCAACCCGCACGCTCCGCCCGACCGAGCGCAGACCCGGTTCCGGCGGGGCCCCGTCGAGCGGTCCGAGCACCACCACGTCGTGGCCGAGCCTGCGAAGCGCCCGCGCCAGGGCGCGCACCTGCCCCTGGACCCCACCGGGCGCGGAGAGGCTGTAGGGGCAGACCTGGGCGACGAGCACGGCTCGGAGGTTAGGGAGCGCCGGGCTCGTTCCCCGGCAGCGGACACCGGCCGGGGCGCCGCCAGCGGCGCCGAGAGGGGCGGCGGCAGAACTCCGCCGCTCTGCGAAGATGAGGACGTGGACCACGAGCAGCAGTCCGGGAGGGGTCGCGCGCGGGTCGTCGGGCTTGCGCTCGCAGCGTCGACGCTCCTCGCGGCCTGCTCCAGCGCCACTCGGCCACCCACGCCCTCGATGTCCCGCTCCCTGGCCCCGACGACGGGGCACACCACGACGGGGCACACCACGACGGGGCACACCGCGACGACACCCTCGAGCCCGGCGCCCACTCGCGCCGGGGCGACCACGACGACGCGGCTCGCACCGGCGACGACGCGGCCCGCACCGGCGACGACGGTGCCCCGCTCCCCGACGACGGCACCACCACGCACACCGACTCCTCGTTCCCCGGCTGGGAACGTTGCGGGAGCTCCGGCGAGCGACTGGCTCGCCTACCACCAGGGTGGGAGCGCCTTTCCGATCGAGGCCCGCCTGGGCGAGGGTGCCCCCACGCCCTCGCTCACCGACCCCCACGTCGCCTGGCGGGCTGGGTTGCCGGCCGGGGTCTACGCCGAGCCGCTCGCCGCGGACGGCCTGGTGCTCGTCGCGACCGAGGCCGACACGGTCGTCGCGCTCCGAGCGACGACCGGCTCGGAAGTCTGGTCCGTCGCGCTCGGCACGCCCGTGGCGCGCCCGGCCGACGGGCTCGCCTGCGGTGACATCGACCCGCTCGGGATCACCTCGACCCCGGTGATCGACCCGAGCCGCAACGAGCTCTTCGTCGTCGGAGAGGTCCAGGCCGCACCGGGTGCGGAGGGGATCTCCTTCGTCCTCGCCGGCATCGCGATCCCGAGTGGACAGGTCGTCCTCCGCCGGTCGGTGGTCGTCCCGGGCATGGACGTGGGCTACCTCCAACAGCGCGCGGGCCTGGCGCTCGCGGGTGGACGGGTCTTGATCGGCTTCGGCGGCGTGGCTGGCGACTGCAACGCCTACCACGGCTACGTCGTGTCGGCGCCCGAGTCGGGGCTCGGCCCGGTCGACGCCTTCGAGGTTGCATCGCTCCCCGGCGACAACGGCGGGGCAGTCTGGGCGCCCTCGGGTCCTGCGGTCGCCGACGGTCCCGGCGGCCCCGTCGCCTACGTCGCAACGGGCAACTCGGCCTACGGCCGACCGGGGCTCCCCTACGACGACAGCGACGGCGTGCTCGCGCTCACTCCGGCGATGCACTTGGTGTCGTTCTTCGCGCCGAGCGACTGGCCGGCGCTGTCCGCACACGACGCCGACCTCGGATCGACCGGGCCGACCCTGCTCCCGGGGGGCCTGGTCTTCGAGGCCGGCAAGTCACTCGGCGGCGTGACCACCGCCTTCCTACTCAGGGCGAGCGCGCTCGGCGGCATCGGCGGCGCGATCGCCGCCACCCAGATCTGCGTGCCAGGCAGCGGCGGCGTCTTCGGGGGAACGGCCGAGGCGGGGGGGATCGTCTACGTTCCCTGCACCTCGGGACTCCAGGCCGTCGCTGCCGGGGTCGACGGTCTCCGGGTCCTGTGGCAGGGTCCGTCGGGGGCGGTCGGACCGCCCGTCCTCGCCGGCGGGCTCGTGTGGTCGATCGGCACCTCGACGGGGCTCCTCTACGGACTCGACCCAGCCACCGGTGCGCTCCTCGTGGCCTTGCCGGTCGGTCCGGTCGAGCACTTCGCGACCCCGACCCCTGCGCTCGGTCTGCTCGTCGTCCCGACGAGCACGGGCGTGGTCGCCTTCAGCGCCTGAACCGCCCGATGCGCCGCGCGGCCGGTTCGACGCGCCCGGGCCCACGAGCGGGGATCCCCCGCTCGTGGTGCGCTCGTCGTGCCAGTAGGGCTGGAGGAGGTGCCACTGCTCGGGGGCGCCTGCGATGAGGCCCTCGAGCTCTCCGGCGAGGTCGCGGGTGAGCGCGGACACCCGCTCCCGGGGGGTCCCCACCCCTGGCACGGGCAGTGGTGGGCGGATGACGGCCCGGTGCCTCCCTCGGCCAGCGAGGTAGACGGCGGCGGGCAGGATCGGGGCCCCGGTTCGTAGCGCCAGGAGCGCAGGACCCTCCGGCAGGGTTGCCTGCGCCCCGAAGATCGAGACCGTGCTCCCCCGCCCGGCGAGGGCCCGATCCGAGACGAGGCCCACCACCTGGTTGCGGCGGAGCGCGCCAGCCAGCGTCGCCGCAGCACCGGGTCCGGCCGCCACGACGGTGAGACCCCGGGCCTCCCGCTGTGCCGAGAACCAGCGGAAGAGGGAGGCCGGCTCCAGGGCCTCGACCGCGACCACCGGGTGCACCCCGACCGACGCGAGCCATGCGCCGCCGACGTCCCAGCCCCCGAGGTGTGGGAGTGCCAGGATGGCCCCCCGACCGCCCTCGAGCGCACCGCGGAGGTGTTCCATCCCCTCACAGGCCATGCCCCCCTCGAGGCTCGCAGGGGCGGTGACCGGCAAGCGGAAGCTCTCGACCCAGTACCTGCCATAGGAGGCGAAGCAGCGGTCGACCGCCCGGCTCCGCGCCAACTCCGGGCGGCCCAGGGCGGAGCCGA
>JAJYGW010000389.1 GCA_021790615.1 Actinomycetes bacterium
CTCGATCTGGGCTATGACCTGGTTGGTGAAGCTGTTTGACATCACGAAGCTCGGGTGGCCGGTGGCGTTGCCGAGGTTCAGCAGCCGTCCCTCGGAGAGCACGATGATCGCGTGCCCGTCGGGGAAGCGCCACTCGTCGACCTGCGGCTTGACGACAACCCGCTCGATACCAGGGACCGTGCTGAGCCCGGCCATGTCGATCTCGTTGTCGAAGTGGCCGATGTTTCCCACGATGGCGTGGTCCTTCATCGCGGCCATGTGCGCAACGGTCACGACGTCGCGATTCCCCGTCGCAGTGATCACGATGTCGGCTCGGCCGACGACCTCCTCGAGGGTCGTCACCTCGTAGCCGTCCATCGCCGCCTGGAGAGCGCAGATCGGGTCGATCTCGGTGACGACGACGCGAGCGCCCTGGCCACGGAGCGACTCCGCGCAACCCTTGCCCACGTCGCCGTAGCCGCAGACGACGGCGACCTTGCCGCCGATCAGCACGTCGGTGGCCCGGTTGATCCCGTCGACGAGCGAGTGGCGACATCCGTAGCGGTTGTCGAACTTCGACTTCGTGACGGAGTCGTTCACGTTGATCGCGGGAAAGAGCAGCCGCCCCTCTCCCGCCATCTGGTAGAGACGGTGGACCCCGGTCGTGGTCTCCTCGCTCACCCCGCGTATCGCATTCGCACGCCGAGTCCAGCGGTTGGCGTCGACATCGAACGCGGCGGCCAGCACCTCGTGGAGCGCACGCCACTCCGTCGTGTCGCTCTCGGCGGGTGGAGGGACTGCCCCCGCCTTCTCGTACTCGACGGCGAGGTGGACGAAGAGCGTCGCGTCACCCCCGTCGTCCAGGAGCAGGTTGGGACCCTCGCCGTCGGGCCAGTCCAGGGCGCGCTCCAGGCACCACCAGTACTCGGGGAGCGTCTCCCCCTTCCAGGCGAAGACGCTCACCCCGGCGGGGGCCTCGACGCTCCCGTGCGGCCCGACCACCACCGCCGCCGCGGCTTGGTCCTGGGTCGAGAAGATGTTGCACGAGGACCACCGCACCGCTGCGCCGAGCTCCACCAGGGTCTCGATCAGGACGGCGGTCTGCACCGTCATGTGCAACGACCCGGTGATCCGGGCTCCCGTGAGCGGGCGTGTGGCACCGAGCTCGGCGCGGAGCGCCATGAGGCCCGGCATCTCGAGCTCTGCCAGCTCGATCTCCTTGCGCCCCGCTGGCGCGAGCGCCAGGTCCGCAACCTTGAACTCACTCGGCCGCAGGGTCTCACTCGCCATCATCCGCTCCTCCTCGTTCCCGTTCCACTCTGAACCCGTCTCGTCACAGAGACCAAACCGGCAACCGCCCCCGAGGGGGAGCACGCCGAGCCGGTCGGCAGGTTGCGACCAGCCCGCGTTGGCGACCAGGACCGCACGCAAGCAGAGGGTCGACGTCGGCGCGCGAGGCGCCCTCGGAAGCCGCCGCTGGTGGCGAGGCCCGCTAGACCCGCCGCCCGCCGGCCCAGGTCCAAGCGTAACCGGGGTCCTCACAGGCGAGCGCGGCAGCACCCAGCTCGAGGGGTCGGAACGTGTCCACCATGACCGCCCACTCCTCCGTGCCCGGGGCGCCGAGCGCCGCCTCCACCGAGCCGGGCTGTGGACCGTGCACGAAACCGGCCGGGTGCAGCGTGACCGATCCCAGGCCGACCCCCGAGCCGCGCCGCGACATGAAGTCCCCCCCGACGTAGAAGAGCACCTCGTCGGAGTCGACGTTGGCGTGGTTGTAGGGCACGGGAACAGCCGTCGGGTCGAAGTCGAAGGGCCTCGGGCAGAACGAGCACACGACGAAGCCGGGCCCCTCGAAGGTCTGGTGCACGGGCGGCGGGGCGTGAAAGCGCTTGACGAGCGGCTCGAAGTCCCGGATCGACAGGGCGTAGGGATAGAGACAGCCGTCCCAGCCGACCACGTCGAAGGGATGGTGGGCGTAGGTGTAGCGGGTTCCGCCCGCCCGCGTGCGGACGAGGACCTCGACCTCTTCGCCGTCCGCCTCGAGGAGCTCGGACGGCCCCCGCAGGTCCCGCTCGCTGTAGGGCGCGACCTCGAGCAGCTGGCCGCGGGGGGAGAGGTAGCGAGCGGGCGGCGCGATGTGGCCGCGGGCCTCGACCACGAGCGCGCGGAGCGGCAGTTCGCCCGTGGGCACCCAGCGATGCGTGGTCGACGTCGGGAGCACGACGTAGTCACCCGAGCCGACCTCGAGCACCCCGAAGCTCGTCTCGAGCCGTGCCGATCCCGCCTCGACGTAGGCGCACTCGTCGCCTGCGGCGTTGCGATAGAGGGGCGAGGCGACCTCGGCGACCGCGTAGGAGAGGCGCACGTCCGCGTTGCCGAGGAGGAGCTGGCGGCCCCGGACCAGGTCACTCCGCGGGGCGTCGAGCTTGTGGAGCACGAAGTGCCGCGGCCCGACCGGCTGGTGGGCGGAGAGGACGTCGCCCGCGCCCTCCCAGTCCGTCACGTCGACGATCGCGGTCGGAGCGTGGCGGTGGTAGAGGAGCGCGGACTCACCGGAGAAGCCCTCTGCGCCCATCAGCTCCTCCCCGTAGAGCCGTCCGCCCGGGTCGCGGAACTGGCTGTGACGCTTCCGGGGGATCGAGCCCAGCTGGCGGTAGTAGGGCATCGATTCGAGGATGGAACCTCGGGCAGGCACTGTCAAGCGCGCGACCCGGAGATGCCGCCGCCCCGGCAGCTGGTCGGTCCCGACGAGCCAGCGCAGGCGTGGTCGTGTGCCGGAGCCCTCCCGGCGCTCAGCTGCCTGTTCTGGTCGGGCGCCGGGCCAGGCGCCTGGGCGGGGGCCGGGCCGGTCGCCTGGGCGGGAGCCGGGCCAGGCGCCTGGGCGGGAGCCGGGCCGGTCGCCTGGGCGGGAGCCGGGCCGGTCGTTCAGGCCGGGGCGGGAACCGAGACCCCGACCCCACCTCGGGTGTCGGCGCCGAACCGGCCGAGCTCCCGATCGAGCTGGAGCGGGCGCACCTCGCGAGCGGCGGCGAGATCGGCAGGGGTGAGCAGTGCCGCAGGCACGATCCAGCAGATCTCGAACTCGAGCCCGTCGGGGTCTCGGCCGTAGAGGCTCTTGGTCGTCCCGTGGTCACTCGCGCCGACCAGCGCCCCCCGCGCAGACAGGACCCCGGCGAGCCGGCCGAGCTCGGCGAGCGTGTCCACTTCCCACGCCAGGTGGTAGAGACCCACCGTCGAGCGGCCCGCAGCCGAGGGGCCGGCCTGCTCGCCGACCTGGAAGAGCCCGAGATCGTGGTCGTTCGTCGACCCGGGCGCCCGGAGGAACGCGGCGCCGTCCCAGTCGACGCGATCCGTGATGGGCGAGAAGCCGAGCGCCTCTCGGTAAAACGCGACGCTCGCGGCAACGTCTCGTACGAACAGCACCGCGTGGTTCAGGCGCATGACGGACATGATCTCTCGCTCCTTCAGTGGTCTTCCTGCTCGCTCTCGCGCTCCTCGGTTCTCCATGCTCCGCCGTTGGTGCTCTGCCCTTGCATCGTCGCACGCCACCGCGTCTCGGCGCGCGCAACCGATCGGCGCCACGCCCGCCCTGCACCGCGGCGGTGCAGGGCGGGCTCCCGGTCCCGATCTCGGCGGTCAGGCCGCTTCGAGCACCGCTTCGACCTCGAGGTTCACGGTGATCTTGTCCCCGACGACCACACCGCCGCCGTCCATCGGCATCTCGATGTCGATGCCGAACTCCTTGCGTGACAGCTGCGTGGTGGCGGAGAACCCCACTCGCTTCTTGCCGTACGGGTCGGTCACGAAGCCGTTCAGCTCACCCTCGAGGCTCACCGGCTTGGTGACACCGTGCAGCGAGAGCTCTCCCTCGACGACGAAGCCGTCCCCGCTCCGCCGGACGCGCGTGGAGCGGAACGTCATGGCCGGGTGGGTCTCCACCTCGAAGAAGTCTCCCGAGCGAAGGTGGTTGTCGCGTGCCTCGTTGTCGGTGTCGATCGACGAGAGGTCAACCCGGACCTCGACGCTCGACGCCTCGGGCTCGGCGGCGGTCACGATCGTCCCCTCGAAGGAGGTGAAGCGGCCACGGACCTTCGACACCATCATGTGACGCACCGTGAACGAGATCTCGGAGTGGGCCTGGTCGATGGTCCAGGTTCCTGCGGTGTAGCCGGGGATGTCCTTGCCGGAACCGGCAGTGTCGTTGGTCGTGGTGGTCGTCGTGCTCATCGTGCCTCCATGGTCTGGGTCTGCGCGCCGTGGTTCGACCACGCGCTCCGCTCGGGAACCCCGAGCTCGGTTTCGCCGGTCAACCTAGTTGACTGCTCAACTATTCCCCCGCGAAGCTCCCCGCACCCCGCACCCCGCACCCCGCACCCCGGACCCCGGACCCCGGACCCCGGACCCCGGACCCCGGAGCGGATCCTTCCGCAGGGAGCCGGGAGGCGGCCCCGGAGTGCCACCGAGGCACTGGTAGCCTGGACGCGTGGCGAGCGGGTCCGAAAGGGGAGGCGGGTCCGACGACCGAGCCGAGCCCGCAGTGGGGAGCCGGTCCCTCGAGGCTTCGGCATGCTCGGGGCCGTACGCAATCACCTCCGGACCGCCAGAACGCCAGAGCGCGAGCGGGTCGCCGGTCGGCAGCGGACCCGATGGCGCCGGGGTGCGCTGGCTGGACGAAGAGGAGCAAGTGGTGTGGCGGCGCTTCCTCGAGACCGTGCAGGCGCTCCTCGGAACGCTCGGCTCGCAGCTCGAGCGCGACGCTGGCCTCTCGCACGCGCACTACGAGATCCTGGTTCGCCTCTCGGAGGCCGACGGCGCTGCGATGCGCATGAGCGACCTTGCCGCCGCGGCGCTGTTCTCGCGGAGTCGCATCTCGCACGCCGTCGCGCGCCTCGAGCTTGCCGGGTTGGTCCGTCGCGAGGAGTGCCCGACCGACGGGCGGGGTGCGATCGCCGTCCTCACGCCAGCCGGGTGGCACCGGCTCGCCGAGGCAGCTCCGGGCCACGTTCGGACCGTCCGCGCGCAGCTCTTCGACCGGCTCTCGGCGGCGCAGGTTGCGGAACTGCACCGCATCTGTGAGGCACTCTCCACTCCCGCCGAGCGGTCAGAGTCTCCCACCCCTGACCGACCGGCGGGCGAGGGGGGACCGACCGCAACCCCGCGGCCCGAGAAGTCCACGTCCTCGGTGACACAGGCCCGGGCCTCGGTCGAGCGAGACCCGGGCCGGGAGCCTGCCGCTCAGGGCCCCGACCGAGCCCTCGCCTCCACCGTGGGACCGTGATGCGGCGAGGGAACCGGGCGAAGGCAACCGCGCCACTCGTCCTCGCTCTGGCGGTGTTGGTGGCCGCCTGCAGCGCCACGACACCGAGGACGACCGATACCAGGAGCTCGAAGCTCGACCGATCACCGAGCCCGACCCGCACGAGCTCGCCGAGCTCGGGAGCTCGTTCCGCCGGGAACGCTGGCGTCGCGTCGAGCCCCACCTCCCCACCGAGCACCTCCAGCACGGCCACCTCGACGACGCTCCCGCCACCCTCAGCGAGCTCGACCACCACCACCGTCGCCCCCGGCGCGCTCCCCCAGACGACCGCGTTCCCCTCTTCCACCACCGTCCAGTTCGACGGGGAGATGCAGGCGCTCTGGCGCGGGATCCAGACTGGATCGCTCGCGACCGCGATGGCCGCCTTCTTCCCGCTCGCCGCGTACCTCCAGGTCAAGGCGATCCCCAACCCCGCTGCCGACTATGCCGACCGCCTGGTCGCGCACTTCGAC
>JAJYGW010000172.1 GCA_021790615.1 Actinomycetes bacterium
CTTCGGCCTATCGGCAGCTCGGCAGCTCGGCAGCTCGGCAGCTCGGCAGCTCGGCAGCTCGGCAGCTCGGCAGCTCGGAATACCGTAGTGATCACTACGGTTCACTCTGGCGAACGGACACGCCGCCCGCCGGACGGCGACCCCCCCACCGAGGAGGACCACCCACGATGCCCACCGCCCACGACCGCCACGCCGACTCCAGCGCTTCGACCGGGTCAGCCCCTACCTCCCCTGCAGGAGCCAACGGCGCCGGGAGTGGCGCCGCCCACGACCCCGAGGAGGCTGCCGCCCGCCTGGCGGTGGTCGAGGCAGCGAACACGCTCTTCACGAACGGGGTCATGTCACACACCGGACACGCGAACCTCTCCGCCCGCGTCGGCGCTGGCGCGATGGTGCTGACGGCGACCGGCCACGTCCGCCACCTCACCGAGGACGACCTCGTCCGGGTCGAGCTGGACGGGCGGGTCGTCTCCGGCACCATCGACCCGACGAACGCCGAGATCGTCGCGATGCACACCGAGGTCTACCGCGCACGCCCCGGCGTTGGCGGCGTCATCCACACCCACTCCCCCAACCTGCTCGCCTTCGCGCTCGCGAACCGGCCGCTCCCCTGCCGCTACGAAGCCCTGCTCCGCTTCGGCCAGGCAGACGAGGTGCCGGTCGTGCCGTGGGCCCCGCGCGGCTCCGAGGCGTCCGTCGGCGGGATCGTGGAGGCACTCGCCGCCCACCCCGCGACCAACGCGGTGCTCCTCGGCAACCACGGCGTACTCGTCTTCGCCCCGACCCCGGGCGCAGCGGCGCAGCTCGTGACGGTGCTGGAGGAGGCTGCGGCAGCCGAGCTCGGCGCGGAGACCCTCGGCGGCGCAACGGACTTCCCGGCCGGCGCGCTCGAGCAGGTCCGTGCCTCCATGGCCCGGGTCCGCTCGTGACGGCCGCCGACGGGGCCGGCCCCGACCAGGACGGCCACGAGGGGCAGGGTCCGCTCGGAACGGCCGCCGGCCGCAGCGACCGTGCCGCCCGGACGGAGCGGATCCGGGCTCGCTACGTCGAGCTGACCGGCTCGGTGCCCGAGTCGATCGAGCGCCGTCTCGCCCTCTCCACCGCCGCCGGTCGGGAGGACGCGGTGGAGACGATCGAGAACCTGCGGGACTCGCTCATCATGCACAACCCGCTCGGCCGGAAGTGGTCGCAAGTCGTGCAGTTCGGCCAGCTGGTGGCGCTCGGGAAGGCGGGCCCGGCCCGGCTGCACGCGGGAGCCGCGCTGCGAGCCGGTGCCACGCTCGCCGAGCTCACGGGGGCCGTCGAGCTCGCGCTGATCACGGCGGGCATGCCGGCCTACAGCCTCGGCGTGGAGATCCTCTCGGAGCTCGCCGAGCAGCAGGGCGCGGGGGTGTCGTCGTGATTGCGACGCCGCAGCGCATTGGCGCCGTACCCGCCCTCGACTCCAGCCTGGGGTTCCGCCTCTCCCGCCTCGCTCGACGCCTCCGGCGCACCTGGGCGGACACGCTCGCCCCGCTCGAGCTCTCCCCGCCGCAGGCAGCGGTGCTCCGCGGCGTCGCCGCGTCGCCCGGCTCCTCGCTGCGGGCGCTGGCTCGGCATCTCGATGCCGATCCCATGAACGCCAAGCGTTGCGTGGATGCGCTCGAAGCACGGGGGCTTCTCGAGAGTGGCCACGACCCCGGCGACCACCGCCCCCGGACCCTCGTCGTCACCCCCGCAGGCGCAGCGGTCGCCCGCGAGGTGGAACGGCTCGCCGCAGCACAGGACGCCCAGCTGGAGGAGGCCCTGCCAGGCGATGTGGCCAGTGCGATCTACGACGCGCTCGGTCGCCTCGAGACACTCCTCGGGCCGGACCGCCCCGAGGCCGACCACGGTGCAACGGCTCCCGAGTGGTCCGGCCGGGCGCGCAGGACGCGGGGTGCTGGCGCCGCGGCGAACCCAGCGACGGGGGGTGCCCGGTGACCGCGACAACCGACGCGACCAAGCTCCCCGTGAGTAGCCCCCGCCCGCACCAGCACCTCGGACTCGCGCTCGTGGTGATCGCCACGGCCCAGCTCATGGTGATGCTCGATCTCACCATCGTGAACATCGCGCTCCCGGCGATGCAGCGCGCCCTCGGCTTCTCCTCGACCGGTCTGGTCTGGGTCGTCGACGCCTACGTCCTCGCCTTCGGGGGGTTGCTCCTGCTCGGCGGGCGAAGCGGCGATCTCTTCGGCCGGCGACGGATGTTCCTCGCCGGCATCGCGCTCTTCAGCCTGGCGTCCCTGTTGGGCGGGCTTGCGACGACGCAGGCATGGCTCGTCGCCGCGCGCTCCGTCCAGGGCATCGGCGCGGCGATCGCATCCCCGACGGCGCTCTCGCTCATCGCGACGACCTTCCCCGAGGGAGCCCCGCGCCATCGCGCCATGGCCGTCTACGCAGGGATGTCCGGCGCCGGCGCAGCCATCGGCCTGCTCGCGGGCGGCGCCCTCGTCGACGCGCTCTCCTGGCGCTGGGTGCTGTTCGTGAACGTCCCCATCGGCCTCGCCCTCCTCCTGATCGGCCCGGCGGTGCTGCCGCGCACGGAGCGGCGCCCCGGCCGTCTCGACCTCCCGGGGGCGCTCACGGTCTCCGGGGGCCTTGCCCTCGCGGTCTACGGACTGGAGCGCACCGCCTCGTCGGGTTGGGGGAACCCGGCCACGCTGGCGGTGTTCGCCGGGGCTGTGGTGCTGCTGGCTGGTTTCGTGCTCGTCGAGCGGAACACGACCGCCGCGCTCGTGCCGATGCGCTTCCTGGCGCACCGGAACCGGGGTGGCGGCTTCGCCGTCATGCTGCTCCTCGGTGGCGCCATGCTCTCGCTGCTGTACTTCCTCACCCAGTTCCTCCAGGAGGTCCTGCACTACAGCCCCATCGACGCCGGGCTCGCCTACCTCCCACTCCCGGTGGCGGTGGGCGTCACGGGCCTCGTGGTGTCCCGCCTCGTCGGGCGCTTCGGCATCCGACCCTTCCTCCTCGGCGGACCGCTCCTCGTCGCCGGAGGGCTCTGGTGGGTGTCGCTCCTCACGTCGACGAGCAGCTACCCTTCGGTCTTCGGGCCGCTCGTGGTCGTCGGGCTCGGGATGGGGCTCTCCTTCGTCCCGCTCACCCTGAACGCCGTCGCAGGAGTACCCGACCGAGAGGCGGGTCTCGCCTCGGGACTGCTCAACACGAGCCAGCAGTTCGGGGGCTCGCTCGGGCTCGCTGCGCTGGTCACGGTCGCGGCGAGCGCTGCGGCGCACCATGTCGCAACGGCCGGGCACACCCTCGGGAGCGCGCCGGTTGGTGCGAGTGTCGCGTCGCAGGGTGCCGGCCTCGCAGAGGCGGCTCACGTCGCCGGCTTCCAGGCCGCCCTGCGCGGCGGCGCGCTGGCGGCGGGGATCGCGTTCCTCGTCTCGCTGCTCGTACTGCGGGCGGCGAGGGCGACAACGGGTGCTGGTGCGGACAACGGTGCCGGCGAGGTGGAGACGGGACCGGGCGCGGTGGCGCAGTCGCTGCCCCGGGAGGTGCCGCAGTCGGGTCTGGTGGTGCAGATGGAGTTGGCGTCCGAGACGGCGCTGGTGTCGGAGCCGGCGGGCGAGTGGCAGCCGCAGTCGGCGGGCGAGCCCACGTAGCCTGGGGCCATGCGCTACCGCCAACTCGGCCGATCCGGCCTCACCGTCTCCGTCGTCGGCCTCGGGGCCAACAACTTCGGGGCGCGCCTCGACCAGGCCGCCACCGCCACGGTCGTCGACGCGGCGCTCGACGTCGGGATCAACCTGATCGACACCGCGGACGTCTACGGCGGGCGAGGCGGCTCCGAGGAAGTGCTCGGTCGAGTGCTGAAAGGTCGGCGCGACGCGGTCGTCCTCGCCACCAAGTTCGGGAGCGACATGGGCGGGACGAACGGACCCGACTGGGGCGCCCGCGCCTCGCGCCGGTACATCCGCCGAGCGGTGGAGGCCTCGCTCCGCCGTCTCGAGACCGACTGGATCGACCTCTACCAGCTCCACCGGCCCGACGGCGTGACCCCCATCGAGGAGACGCTCGAGGCTCTCGGCGAGCTGGTCGCCGAGGGGAAGATCCGCTACGCCGGCTCGTCGAACTTCGCCGGCTGGCAGATCGCTGCCGCCCACTACCTCGCCCAGACGCCGGGGCGGGCGACCTTCGTCTCCGCCCAGAACCACTACTCCCTCCTGGCGCGGGACATCGAGGAGGAGGTGATCCCGGCCGCGATCGAGTACGGGGTCGGGATCCTGCCGTTCTTCCCGCTCGCGAACGGCCTCCTGACGGGCAAGTGGCGCCGTGGCGAACCGCCCCCGGCCGGGAGCCGCCTCGCGGAGGACTGGACCCGGAAGGGTATCGGCGAGCGCGACTTCGACGTCGTCGAGGGCCTCGCCGCCTTCGCCGCAGCGCGTGAGGTCCGCCTGCTCGACGTTGCGATCGGGGGGCTCGCCGCCTTGCCGGGCGTCGCATCGGTCATCGCCGGGGCGACCTCGGCCGAGCAGGTGCGGGCGAACGCCGCCGCCGGGGAGTGGGTGCCCGAGACCGCGGAGCTCGCCGAGATCGACCGGATCACCGCCCGCGAGGGCTGAGCGACCCGGCCCCAGGCCGGGTCGAGGGACCGGGTCGAGCGGCCGGGCGGAAGGGGGCACCCGGCGCTCCGTGGGCTCGACACCGGCCGCCGAGCACCAGCTCCGCAGCGAATCGGGCTCCGCTGAGCGCGGCGAGGCGGACGACGCCCGGCCGGGAGGCGGCGGTAAACTCAAATGATCGTGAGAGGAGCGGACAACGACGCGGGCCAACCGGGCCAGCCCGAGGCCAAGGCGGCGTTGTTCGACGCCCTCGCCGAAACGGCGGGTGCGCTCGCTGCCGGGCGCCGCCTCGAGATCGTCGACGTGCTCGCGCAGGGCGAGCGTTCGGTCGAGGAGGTCGCGGCTGCGATCCACCAGAGCCTCGCGAACGCGTCGCATCACTTGCGGTTCCTCGCTCGGGCGGGACTCGTCCGGTCCCGGCGCGACGGCACCCGCATCTACTACCGGCTCGCCGGTCCCGAGGTCGAGGAGCTCTGGGCGGCGCTGCGGCGCGTGACGGCCGTCGAACGCGACGACCTCGGGCGTCTCGCCGCCGCGTACCTCGGCCCGCTCGACCATGTCGACGAGGTGAGCCGCGACGCCCTGGTGAACCTGCTCCGCGCCGGCGCGGTCCTCATCGACGTGCGTCCACGCACCGAGTACCGTGCCGGCCACATCCCGGGAGCGCGCTCGCTCCCGCTCGAGGAGCTCGAGGCAGCACTCGCCGAGCTGGCCGTCGAGCGCGAGGTCGTCGCCTACTGCCGCGGCCCCTACTGCGTCTTCGCGCCGGAGGCCGTCCGCGCCCTCCAACGGGCAGGCTTCCGGGCACGCCGCCTCGAGGACGGCTTCCCGGAGTGGCGCCAAGCCGGCCTGCCGGTCGCGGTTGGCGACGAACCCGGCCCACCCCTCGGCCCCGCGCCGCGGGCATCCGCGGGGCGGAGGCGACACCCACCGCGGCGCTGAGCCGCGCTGGCTTCGACGTCGCCTCGGCCACAGCGGGCGTCGCCGTCACGAGCCACATCGCCGCCTCGTGCTCGCGGCCCGCCCGAGCCGCCAGCCAGGCCGGACCCCGATCACTGTCGGACCGCTGTTCTCGCCGACGGAGTATGCTCAAGTCTTCACTTGTACATACGATGAACGGAGAGTTCATGAGCATCG
>JAJYGW010000217.1 GCA_021790615.1 Actinomycetes bacterium
CAACGCGTGGCACACCGCTCCGAACACGGGGCGGATCAACGGCTCCAACCCCTGCAGCGAGTACATGCACCTCGACAACTCGGCCTGCAACCTGGCGAGCCTGAACCTGCTCAGCTTCCTCGACGAGGACGGTCGCTTCGACACCGAGGGCTTCGCCGCTGCGGTCTCGGTGGTCTTCACCGCCCAGGAGATCCTCGTCGGCAACGCCGACTACCCGACGGAGCCGATCGGGGAGACCTCCCGGCGCTTCCGCCAGCTCGGGCTCGGCTACGCGAACCTCGGCGCCGCGCTCATGGCGCTCGGCCTCCCCTACGACTCCGACGAGGGCCGCGCCTGGGCCGGCGCGGTGACCGCGCTCATGACCGGGACGGCGTACGCCGTCTCCGCCCGCACGGCTGCGCGCATGGGGCCCTTCGCCGGCTACCACGACAACGCCGAGCCGATGCTCGCCGTGATCCGCAAGCACCGGGATGCGGTGGCCCGGATCGACGAGGAAGCGGTCCCGACGGCACTGCTCTCCGCAGCGCAGCAGGCATGGGACGAGGCTGTCACCCTCGCCGAGGCGCACGGGGTGCGGAACTCCCAGGCCAGCGTGCTCGCCCCGACGGGCACGATCGGGTTCCTGATGGACTGCGACACGACCGGGGTCGAGCCCGACCTCGGGCTCGTCAAGACCAAGAAGCTGGTCGGGGGCGGCACCATGTCGATCGTCAACCAGACCGTGCCGCGCGCCCTCGCGACGCTCGGCTACGACGAGGCGCAGCGAGCGGCGATCGTGGCCCACATCGCCGAGCACCACTCGGTGCTCGGTGCCCCGCACCTCGCACCCGAGCACCTGGCGGTCTTCGCGTGCTCGATGGGCGACAACACGATCCACTACCGGGGACACGTCCGGATGATGGGAGCGGTCCAGCCGTTCATCTCGGGCGCGATCTCGAAGACCGTCAACATGCCCGAGGAGGTGACGGTCGAGGAGGTCGAGCAGCTCCACCTCGAGGCGTGGCACCTCGGGGTCAAGGCGATCGCGATCTACCGCGACAACTGCAAGGTCGCGCAGCCGCTCTCCACGACCAAGGCGGCGGCCACCGAGGCGCCGGCGTCCGAGGCGGAAGCCCACGACCAGGAGCTCGCGGCGAAGATCGCCCAGCTCGAGGAGGCGCTCGCCCGCCAGACGACCGTGGTGGTGAAGCAGCCCATCCGCGAGCGCCTGCCGCGGCGGCGCAGGTCGAGCACCTTCAAGTTCCGCGTCGCGGACTGCGAGGGCTACGTCACGGTCGGGGAGTTCGAGGACGGCCGGCCGGGCGAGGTCTTCATCAACGTGTCCAAGCAGGGCTCGACGCTCTCGGGGATCATGGACGCCTTCGCGACGGCGGTCTCGGTGAGCCTGCAGTACGGGGTGCCGCTCTCGACCTTCGTGCGGAAGTTCACCAACACGCGCTTCGAGCCGGCGGGGATGACCGACGACCCCGACATCCGCATCGCCACGAGCCTCGTGGACTACATCTTCCGCCGGCTCGCCGTCGACTACCTCGACCCCGAGGAGCGGCGGGACCTCGGGATCCAGACCACGGCCGAGCGGCTCCAGCCGACGCTCCCCGGGGTCGAGGAGGCGGCCACGCGCTCGATCGGCGTCGTCGAGCAACCCGGACCGGGCGGGCAGCTCCCCCTCGGCCTCGGCGCCGAAGCGGGGGAGGGTTCGGGTCGCCCCGGGCAGGGCGGGACGGCGGGGCCGGCCTCCCACGGGGCAGGTGGAGCCGTGCTCGGCGGGCCGATTGCCCGGGAGCGGGCGAAGGACGCCCCCTACTGCTACCAGTGCGGGAACGCGATGCAGCGCTCGGGGTCGTGCTACGTGTGCGCGAGCTGCGGGACGACCAGCGGGTGCTCCTGATGCGGGGCAAACTCGGCGGGTTTACCGAGCTGGCGTGACCACGCTCGAAGCGACCAACATTACGGTCGCCCTCGGCACTCTCATTCTCGCGTTCTTCACCTGGCGAGCCGCGCGAGCCTCCCAGGCAGCTGCTGAAGCGACCAGGGAGGCTGCCCGGGCGGCCCGAGATGAAGCCGACGCCACGGCAACGCTCGCCGCGCAAGCCGAGCAGGATCGTGAGCTGGTATGGCGACCCCACCTCGTCGTGGAGTGTCGACGCGTAACGAGCTACCCGACCAAGACGATCGGTGTCGAGCTGACGGTTCGGAACGTTGGCCGCGGAGCCGCCCTCGGGGCCGTCGTCTGGGGGTGCGAAGGTCAGGGGGGCGCGTCCTCCTGGGGGCGCGTCCTCCTGGGGGAGGAGTCCTGCCATGCCTATCGCCGCCGGCGCCAGCACCGAGACGATGGAGTTGCAGCTCGATCCCCCGGGTCAGTGTTCGTTTCCCGAGGGCCTCTTCGACGGGGCTGAGCGCGAGCAGCAGGGCTCGCGTCTCGTGATCGTCACCTGCATCGACGTTCTCAACAACGCCTCAGTGAGTCCCACGCCGACCTGTCACGGCCAAACGAGACGGAGCGCCCCCCGTGGGTGCGGCATGCTCTTGCGTTCCGCGGCTGGAGGTGAACAACCGGCCGAGGGCTCCTCACCCAGAGCGCGGTGAGCCGAGACCACCACCAGCGGACGCACCAGCCCGCTGACCGACATGGCGCGGCACCAGAGGTCGACCCTCCCTGGTCGTGGCCATCTTGGTGAGCGTCGTACGACCGCGCCCGTACCGATGGGACTCGAGGAGAGCCGCGCTCGGCTCGACCTCGTGGAACGAGACTGTGCCGCCCTGGTCCGACGAGTTCGCCAACCCTGCGCCTCGAAGGATCGCCTCGAGCGCGACGTTGCCGTCACGCCGGCGCAGCTCGAGATGCCGACCCATGAGGCCGAGACGCTCCTCCGCTTCGCACGGGCACCGCTGCGGCGACCCGGGAGGCGCGGCGCGCACCCCTGGCAGGCGATGCGCTGTGGCTGAGGAGGGCGGTAGGTGAACCCGTGGCGCCTCCTGTTCGTCGCCTCCCGCGACAACCGCCCACCCGAAGTACTGCTCGACCGGCTCACTCGGGTGACCAGTGGAGGCCCTCGCGGGTTGGGTACGAGGCGCTGAGAGGGCAAGGGGCCCCCGGGCTCTCCCCGGGGCGCAACGCCCGTTCACGGACTGGCAGGCCTCGCCCACGCCGTAGCGCCAAGCATCCAATCCTATCTCATTGTATTCCCCTTGATCGTATCAGATAGATGACTCTAGTATTCGCTCGTGGACCTGAGCGACCCAACCCGGGCGGTAACCCCGACCCTCGATGGACCAGTGCTTGCGGTGCTGGGGAGAGCTGGACATCCGCTCACGGTGGGCGAGATCGCCCAACAGGCGGCGCGGGGCTCGGAGATCGGGATCCGGCGGAGTGTCGCCCGCCTCGTGGAACAGGGCATCGTCACCGCGACCCAGATGGGCAGGAACCTCGTGCACGAGCTGAACCGCGACCACGTCGCCGCACCCGCTGCCATCCTCCTCGCAGACCTCCGCCTCCAGCTCTGGCAGCGACTGCGAGAGACGTTGGCTGGATGGACCGAGCGACCCGTGCACGCAGCCGTCTTCGGCTCAGCCGCACGCGGCGACGGTGGCCCCGAGAGCGACATCGACCTCCTCCTGGTCCACAGGCAGTTCCCGGGTGACGCCGGCCCTCAGGCGAGGACCTCGGGCTGGATGGCGTTCGTGGCGGCCCTGGCCACGGCGATGGCGGGCCCTGGCCCAGCTCCCCCTTCCGCTCCCCCCCCGGACACGCAAGCCTGGCATGCCTCGGTCGACGCGCTGCACGGAAGTGTGCAGCGCTGGACGGGCAACAGCCTCCACGCGATCGAACTCTCCATGTGGCAGTGGTTCACCTTGTCGACGAGTGACCCGGCGCTGGACCGGGAGATACGCGACCACGGCATCGTCGTCGCCGGGACACCACGCCCGCTCGGCCCCCTCGTCCATGCCTAGGGCAGACCGCAGCGCGAAGGGAGGGTCGGCGGAGGCGGCGAGCCGCCTCCGCATGGCGCGCACCTATCTCGACGCTGCCGAGCTCGTGGCGAACGAGCGCCACGCAAGCTTCACGAACGTCACCGCCGGCCTTGCCGTTCTCGCCGGCATCGCAGCGTCCGACGCAATCTGCTGCGTGCGCCTCGGCCGTTACCACCGCGGGGAGGACCATCGGGGTGCGACCGACCTCCTCCGAACTGCGACTCCGGACGGCCGAGAGCTCGGCACCCGCCTCGAGCGCCTCCTCGGGCTGGAGGACACCGCCCACTACGGGGCGACCCTCATCCCTGCCTCCGCCGCCAGCAACGCGGTTCGCTGGGCACGCCAGCTCGTCGAGCGCGCACAGGAGGAGCTCGAGCGATAGCGCACCCGCCTGTCCGTAGGTCGAGCCTCCGCGGTCTGACGACCGGAGAGGTGTCGACCTCGACCGAGGAACTCCCCCAGTCCAGGCGAACGTACGCTGAGCTCGAGGGCGGTGCGCCGTGAGCGCGGCTCGCCGCGCACTCGCGCACTCAGCTCCGTCTCCGTAGTCGGGACAGCCCACTGGAGCTGGACTCGCAGCCCAGGGGCGCCTGGACGCGGCTCCGACATCAGGGAAACCTCTGCTCGGGCTCACCCGAGGATCCCGCTGCATCGAGAGCGCCGTTGGCGCGCCCAGTGCGTGCAACGGACCCGGCCTGCTCGCTCCGCCGGCTCGATGAGGACCAAGATGGCCTGGTGGCAGACGCTCCGAGCGGCATCTCGCGAGGACCGGTCAGCTTTCCGGCCGCCGGCTGGCTCGTCGCCCTGGTTGCCCTCGGCGCGTACGCGTGGTGGGGGAGCGCGGCTGCTCCCTTCCAGCCCGTCGCCTACGCCGTGGTCGGGCTCCCTGTGGTGGGCGTGCTCTGGGTGGTGCTCTGTCGCGGGGAGGGGCGAGAGACGGCGCTGAGGGAGGGCGTGCGGACGGGTGGGGCGCGGGCGCGGCACGGGGTCGCCAGCCCCGCGCGGCCCGCAAGGCTCGTGGCGCTGCTCCCTCTCGCCGGGCTCGCAGCGATCGGGCTCGCACTCGAGGTGCTCGGGCTCGCCCACGGTGGGCGCGCCGTCGCGTTCCCGACGCTTTCGGACGTCGTGGACGAGGTGATCCGTTTCCACGGAGCTCGGGCCGGTCTGCTCGCGCTCTGGCTCGCCGGAGGCGTCGCGATCGTGCGGAGCAGGGCACGTCGCTCGCAGCGTCGCGTGCCGGCCGGACACCCCGTGCAGGCCGCGCGTCTCGTCCCGGCCGAGGACCCCGTGCCGCCCGGGCACCCCCTCCAGGCCCGGCACCCCACCGGAGTCGCCCGCGCGACTCCGGCGAGGAGCCCCACGCGACCTGCGCCCGGAGACCTCCTGGCGTCGAGGGACGGGGGGACTCGCCGTTGAGCTGGCTCTGGGTGGCGTGGCTCGCCGCGCTCGTGGGGATGGTCGCCGCAGAGCGGCGATGGTCGGGACTGTTCGGCCCGGGGCGGCTCGCGGCCCTCCTCCTCCGGACGCGCCTCGGCACGCTCGTGGTCGTCGGGGTGTGGGTGTTCCTCGGGGTCCACTTCTTCGCCCGCTGGACGCCGTTCCCCCCACGCTGACCTCTCTTGCTCGCTGACTCGGCGGGCCCCGCCCTCCTCGCCAACAGGCTCCTGCGCTTACCCCCTGCCCCGCCGGGACAGCCACCGGAGTGCTGCCATCGCCTCCGATACGGTGGCCGGGTGACCCGTTCCCCCGCCA
>JAJYGW010000126.1 GCA_021790615.1 Actinomycetes bacterium
GGCGTGACGCTGCCCACCCGGCCGTGACACTGCCCACCCGGCCGTGACGCTGCCTGCTCGCACGCGGTGCTGCCTGGTCGCGCGCGGTGCTGCCAGCTCGCACGAGAGAACGCCGGCGTAGGGACTCGCCCAACGGCTCCTGACCAGCATCGAGACGCCCGCTGAGCTCCGAGCGAGCCGGTCACAACTCCTTTGCCGAAGTCGTGCGAAAACAGCTCCTCAGGGCCGTGGCGGTAGAGACTCCGGTCGTGGATGGACGAACCGAGCGATCGAGGCCGACGTCCAGCCCGCCCACCATCCGCCGAACACGGGCAGGATCCTGCGGAGCTTCTCCTTCTCGCCGAGCGCAGCGAGCACTCCCAGGATGGCTGCCCATACGAAGGCGCAGCCGATGCCGTAGGCGGTGTAGCTCCGTCGACGCATCTCCATCTATCCTCCTCTCGGGTGAGGGTGAGGCGTCCACTGTGCCAGGAACGCTGAGGTTGATCCGAGAAGGGGTGGGCATAGAGCTCCGGCGCGGATCATTCGAGGTCACACTCGACGGCAAGGCGGTCGCCCACATCGAGCGCGGTGACACGATCGAGACCCACCTCGATCCGGGGCATCACCGCCTGCGAATCCTGGCAGGGCGCTACTCGAGCCTGGCCTGCGACTTCGACAGCACTGATGAAGAAGTTGTCGGCTTCCGCTGCCACGGAGCGATGATGTGGCCGCGCTACGTCGCTTCCATCGTCAAGCCGGACTTGGCAGTGTCGCTCCGCCGGGTATAGCGAGCTCAAAATGCGCTGCTGCGAAGAGGGCCGGGTGGACTGGTGCGGGCTCGTCCACCTCGATGCCGTACCTGCGCCGGGTCTCCCCGAGGATCGTCATCGAGCTCCGTCCCAGGTATGCCTCGGCGAAGTCGTCTCGACGGTCTCGTGCACACCGACATCCGATAGCGACATCGCAGGGTCGACGCACGCGAGTGTCTCGGAGGCGACCGCTGGGCCCGGTACCTGGGCGGCCTGCCCCCCACCATGCACCTCCGAACACCCTGGGCGAAACGGCGCTGGCCGCGACGATGCCCCAGAGGGGGGTTCGCTCGGGCAGCTCTCGAACGCGTCCTCCTCAGAGGCGTGGCGGCATCCACATTCGGTCTAGGATCACCCCGCCAGCCGGGTCTCCATAGGGGTCGGTACGCTGAAATGGCCGGGCGAGCTCTCCAGAGGCCGATCTCGACGTAGCCGGGCAAGGAGCGTCATGCACGACGAGGCGCAAGCTGGAGGAAGCGAGATCCCTGCACCTTGCGTTCATGACGCGGCGCCAGGCACCCCGGGAGGATCGACGAGCGCACCCCCGACAGCTGGCCAGAGCGCACCCCCGACAGCTGGCCAGGCAGCAGGCTCGATAGGGCCTACGGCTCCCGACGCCGATGCCGGCAGCGTGCGCCAGAGGTTGACTGACGAGCTCCATCGGCAAGTTGCGGCTGGCAAGCAGGGTGAGGAGCACGCCGCGGTCGAGCTCGGTCGTGCGACGCGGGCGGTCGCGCTCGAGATCGTCCCTACCGGCCTCGTCGGCCCGCGGGTGCTCGTCGGTCACGTGCTCGGGATGCACCTCTCTCTGCCTGCCGGGCACCTGCACGGACCGCGTCAGGCGCCAGCGCTCCTCTACCTCTTCGCGGACGCGCTGGCGATCCGGCCGACCGGGGACGCACCGATGTCGACGGTGCCGATGTTCGGATTGCACATGGTGCTGCCTCCGGTCGCCGTCGCACGTTGGGTGTACAAGGCCGGCAGGATCGAGCACGCCAACTTGGACCTCGTGAAGGATGCGGAGCGCTTCGCCAGCTCCGTCGCCGAGTGGACCGTCGACGACTTCTGCGAAGCAGACCCGAAGCTCGAGGTCCACCGGGCGGCCGAGCTCACCGTCCCTCTCCACGTGTACGAGCACGTAGGGTTCGCGCACGTCGCCGTCCCGGTCCCCGGTGGCCGGCCCGTCCGCCTGAAGAGCTCGCTCCCGGTGCCATCGGAGAGCTTCGTCAAGCTGTGGCAGCTGTTCGCCCTCGTCAGCTGGCCACAAGGCCTGAGCACGGAGACCCCCACGGGAACGGACGAGTGACGCCCCGGGCGGACGGACCCGTCGACGGGCCTTGCAGCCCTTCACGCGAGCCCGCGCGCGAGCGGGAGCGTGCACAGGAACGCTTCCTCCTGATCCCCATAGAGACGCCGAAGCTCGAGCCGGCACTGTGAGGCTGCATGCTCCGTCGAGTCGCAGGCCGCGGCCAGCTGCTCGCGCGACGGCGCGCGCACGGAGACGTAACCCGAGAACCGGAAGGACGCATGGCCGTCCGCCAGCTCCTCTTCTCGCCGGACCGCGACCTCGGCCTCTCGGGCACGTCTCGCCGTCGCGAGGAAGCCCCCACGACGGCGCAGCTCTGCGTCGGCGACGTCGGCGGTCCGTGCCCGATGCACCTGTCGGACAGCTCGTGCGGGGCTGAGCGGTTCCATCACGACTGCGACCGTGCGGCGGACCGACCCGAGCAGGAGGGGTCCGAGGAACTCGGGACCGACGTCCACACGGGGCCACTCGGCGATCCAGTAGGTCGCGTGCCAGCTGCCGTCCGCGCGCAACGCACCCCACTCGGGCTCCGTGACAAGCGGCCACGGCCACCCCACTCCGCAGGGCGGGCATGCAAGACCGTCGCCGACCTCCCCGTCGAGGGAGCGGCGCACCAATGCGGCGAGGGAGCGCTCGTCGAGGACACGCTCCACAGGAACATCCGCCGATGCGAGCGCCTGGCGAAGCGACGCCACCTCACGGGCGAGAAGGACGCACGCGGCGCGCTCACCGCCTCCAATCGATCGCATGGCACGCGCGGCGGTCCCAGTTGCGCGCAGCTGCACCGCAAGATGAACGTCGTGTTGGCAGGTCTCGGCGCCGGTGCTTCGAAGCAGCGCGGCGTACGAGCGGCGGGCCGCAGCCTCCTCGGGCAGCACGGCGCGCGTCGCGAGGTGGTCACGCACTGCGACGCCGTCGTCTGGAACCGTCGTCGCCAGCCACTGCACTCGGTGCACCACGGAGCGGTCCCGTGCAAGCGAGCCCAGGACCGACGCCCACGACACCACTCGACGCTCCTTCTCGTCCGAAGAGAGCAGGGCGAAGCTGTGCCCGAGAAGCTCGAGCACCGCGGTGTAGGTCCGTGAACTCTCGTCGTAGATGACGGCAGCGGTCTCCTGCCCGTCTCGGAAGTCGAGACCGAGGACGTGCAGGCCCCCGAACAGCCCTCGAGGACCCGAGGGAGACCCGGACCCCGCCGGCCGTCTCGCCCTTCGGAGAACGCCGAGCGTGCGTAGGCTCGCCGTCACAGAACGCCCTGCGGAACGCCCCGGGGAACGCGAGTCGGCACTCACCGCCGCGAGACAGGGGGCGCCGTCGGCGCCGATGCAGTGACCCCGCTTCTCGGCTCCGGCGCTCCTGCGACGTCCGCCACCGACGCCTGAAGACCCCCAGCGCACCACGGTCGGCAACCATTGCTCCGCCGTTCGGCCCGCGATCGGCCACCACGCTGCCGCGACGCTCGCCGCGACCACCACCAGCGCGATCGCGATCGCAGGGAGCGTCGGCCGCCGCCGCAGCACAACGATCGCCACCATCACCCCGGCGGCGACGATCCCGATCTGGCCGCCCCGCCACCCCGCGATCAGTCCCCGCCGTTCGAGCGGACCGAAGCGGTACCGAGCGCCCCGCCTCGGCGGCTCTCCGGTCGCCGTCACTCTCCCTCCCCGTGCTGGTAGGACTGGTAGGGAAGGCGCTCCGACCCATCGTCCTGCACCGGCACGTCGCCGAGGACGTTGTCCCCAGTGCCGTCAGCCGCATGCCACGGACCCCAGTCGTCCTTCGGTCCCGGCTCGAACCGGCTCAGCGGCTCTGTCCCGCCCCAAAGCGGGGAGGCGACGCCCGGGATGACGCCGCCGTACCCGTCGGGCTCGACCCGGTGCGGTCGATGACGCGCCTCGAGGGCGGCGATCACGCTCTCGGGAGAGCCCTCCCACACCGGAATTGTCCCCGGAGGGCACGTGAGGTCCCCCGGGGGAAGCCACTCCCTCGGCATGGGACCGAGGGGGAGCTGCCGACTCCGCGCCTCTCCCCCGTCGAGTGCGGTCCCACCGGCCTCCCGAGACCCGAGGCCGGCGAGGTGGCCGGCACCCATCGCCGCCGCGCCGACCCCAAGGCAGCTGCCGCTCGCGCCCCCTGGTGCGCCCGGGACGCCGAAGGGCCCGAGCGGACCGACGGGATCGGACGGTCCCCGGGAGCCCGATCGGCCTGTTCCGCCCAATCCGGGCACGCCCGGGTCGACTGTCGTGCCCGTTCCCGGGACACCCGGTGTGGCGGGGGTGGCCGATGTCTCCCCGTGCGCCCCGTGCTCACGCGCTTGGCGCAGGGCGAAGCTGACCGCACTGTCTGGTCCCCGACCCCACGCACCGCGAACGCGCTGGCGGGCGCCCTCGAGCTGCAGCGCAGCGCCGACTTCGACCAACGGCACGAGGCGGAGCAAGGTGAACGGCGTGAACGCCGCCAGCAGGAGCAGCGCGCCTCCCGCCAGGACCGTGGAGAACCCTGCGCCCGAGCTCACTGCGCCGACCGCCAGCGACAGCACGGCGACGACGACGAACTTCGAGAGCACCAGTGCCGTCAGCGTCTCGACCAGACGCCTGCACCAGTGGGAGACAGCAGGCCACACGAGGCTCGCGAACGCGAGCGGGAGGAAGAGGACCGTGGCGTAGATCGCTGCCGACCGCATCAGCAGCTCGAGCCACAGCACGAAGGCGCCCGACACGATCAGCAGCGCGCCGATCGTCATCACGAAGGTCGGCAACGGCGTCGGCTCGTGCGACAGAGCCGTCCCGATCGACTTGAGCGCACCGGTGAGCTCGCCGCCGGTGCTTCTGGTGACCGCAGTGCACAGAGCGTCGGTCGCGCCGAGCGCGAGCTGCACGAGCTGGGCGGCGACCGCCGACAAGAGACCCGCGAGCGGGAGATGGACGAAGGCCGCACGGACGAGCGCCGCCGCGCTCTGGTGGTAGACGGCCTGCACCGTTGCGAGGACAAGCATCGGCACGGCGGCGAACGCGGCCACCGCGAGCATGACCCGCAGATGGAGCAAGAACCACGGCGCGTCAAGCTTGACCGTCGTCGTCGTGGAGATCGCGCTCCCGAGCGCCGCGAGAAGCCACGTCGCTCCTTGGACGACCCAACCCGCGATCGCGGACAGGGCGCCGGCAGCGACCGCGGTCGAGGCGCTGCCGGCCGCGTCACACAAGAGGTTCAGCGGGACAGGACAGGCCACGTTCCGATCACTGGGCCAGAGGGTTGACGATGTGGCTGCCGGTGGTGAAGAAGAAATCGATGAGGGTGGGCGCCGCCCCGATCAGCAGGGCCGCGATGCCCGAGACGAGCACGGCGCGGCGGCCGACGTAGGACTGCTGGTAGTTCTGCGAATGCGAGCCGATAGCCCACAGGGCAGCCCCGATGACCAGGCCCGCAAGTGCGAGCAGCACCGCCCACCCCGCAATGCCGTTGATGAGTGCGAGCAAGGTGGAGCCGCCCGGCAGCGCGTTCGCTGTCGGATGGAACTTCGAAGGTGTCACGATGTCGAGCAGGCTCGCCCCGTGGGCTGCCTGCACCGTCTTGGTCGCCGTCTGGGCCGCCGAGGATCCTCGGGCGACCATC
>JAJYGW010000123.1 GCA_021790615.1 Actinomycetes bacterium
CGCATCCGCCCGACGGCGCTCGCGAGGCCCCAGCGCAGGTTCGGGGTCACCGAGTTCGTTCCAGAACGGTCTTGCCCACTCCGAGCCGGTCCCCGACTGCGAGCACCATTGGCGCCTCGATGCGGTGCCCGTTCACGAAGGTGCCGTTGGTCGAGTGCAGGTCCTCGACGACGAGCGCGCCCTCCCGGAGGGTCAGGCGCGCGTGGATGCTCGAGGTGAAGCTGTCCTCGGCAATGCAGATTCCACAGCCCGGCGCCCGCCCGAGCGTCAGCTCCCCGGTGACGCCGAAGCGACGACGACTACCGGCAGGTTCCACGATCTCGAGCTCGGCGACGCGTTCGGCCCGCGCCGATGACCCGCCCCAGGGCGGGGACGGCGCTCGGGGAACGGCGGCAGGGGGCCCGTCTCCCGGAAGTCCCACCATGGCGCCCGCAACTCCGCCGGTCGCCGCGCCCCCACCTGCAGGAACAGTGGCTCCGACGCCCCCGGGCCGGGGGGCTGTGCCCGGCACGCCTCCGGAGCCATTCGTGCTGCCCACAGGCACTGCAGCCGCCCCAGAAACGGCTGCGCCCCCGGCAGGCACGCCCGCCGCGGCGGCGCCTCTGCTGACTGCGTCGGCCTCGAGTCGCCGTGCGGGGTAGGGACGCTCGGGGATCGGGTCACGAGCCGGCTCCTGCGTGCGGCGAACCTCGACCCAGACGGCCCGCACCACGCGGAGGAAGAACAACCAGACCAGCGCAATCAAGAAGTACTTGAGGATGTTCAGCAGCTGGTCCGAGATCATCTCACCCGTCCCCGAACGCGATCGTCGTCCGACCCAGGGTGATCACGTCCCCGTCTCGTAACTGCTGGCTACTCACGCGCAACCCGTTCACCAGGGTACCGTTCGTCGACCCGAGGTCGGTCACGATGACCTGGCCGTCGGATCGGTGTACCTCGGCGTGGCGCCGGCTCACGTTCGGGTCGGCGAGCACGAGGGTGCAGGTGGGGAGCCGCCCGATCACGATCGGGTCGTCCTCGACGGCCAACTGCCTACCGTCAGGGAGCAGGAGGTGCGCGGGCGGAGGCGGGAGTTCGCCCTCCACGATCTTCGTCTCGACGAGGAAGACCCCGGCTGCGAGGGTGGTGTCCTGGAGGAACTCCACCTCGACCGGGCCGGGGAGGGTGTAGTCCTCGTCCTCGACGTGCTCGTACGCGACCTGGACGAGCTCCCGGCTGAGCGTCTCGACCAGCGGCGCGAAGCGCTCGGCGTCGGGAGGGGAGAGGACCACCGAGAAGACGTTGGGCGCGATGAAACCGTGGACCCCGACCGCTCGCTGGAGATCCATCTCGCGAACGAGCCGACGTCCGATCTCGACCGGCTGCAGACCCCGCCGATTGGTCTTGGCGAAGGCGCCTTCGACGAGACGTTCCAGCCGGCGCTCGAAGCGTTCCAGTGCCATGGCTTGCCAGAGCCTACCCAGACCGCAGGTGAGCCAGGATGCGCTAGTGTAGCCGGGCGCTGCGGGCGAGTGGCGAAATAGGCAGACGCGCAGGATTCAGGTTCCTGTGTCCGAAAGGACGTGGGGGTTCAAGTCCCCCCTCGCCCACCGCGAAAGTCCTGTTCAGCGTGGATCCTGTGGTCGGCTCAGGGGTGGACCTCCACCTGACCACTCCCCCTGGCGCTGCCTCGCCGTGGTTTGCGCGCGTCCATGCCGCGACCGAGGGGCCACGTCCACCGCTCACCTCGCGCGGCCCTGCGCCTGGCCCGCCTTTCCGGGACTTCGAAGGGCTCGGTCACTCGGCGTGCTCGTAGCTCGTCGGCCGGTCGGCTGTCGCCTCTGGCGAAGTACCACGGCCGAGCTGGGCGCTGTCTGGACCGCTCCATAGACTCGGGTCCGACAGGGTTCGCGCCATCGGGCGCCGTCGGCTCGAGGGTGGGGAGCCCGGTGGGCGTGCGGTCGGTAGATCTGGGTAGGGGGGTTCTCGATGGACCGCGAGCGGGCGGTGATCTTCGTGCGGGCGAACGGATCCCCTGCCGATGTCGCGCGGCTCCACTTCTTGGCAGCCCTGGCAGAAGGTTTTGGCGCTGGCTCGGACGGGAGCTCCACCTCCTGGATCGGCACCGGCCAGAACCTCGACGGTGGCTTCCCCTCGCGCTGGAGTGGCGCCAGCTCGAGCATCGACGCGACCTGCTTCCGGCTCGCCCAGGCCGAGTGGGCTCCGGGGCACGAACGTGTGGCGGGGGTGTCCGCTGCGCTCGACTTCCTCGTCGAACGGCAGGCGCCGCCGACGCCTGAGGACGCCGGTGGCTGGTGGGAGGAGGACCCGGTGCGAGCAGACTCCACCCCCCCATGGGCCCGGCCCGGAGACGCGGCTGCCCGCTTGTACCTGACGGCGAACGCTGGGTGCCGCCTGTTCCTCGGGCGGCGACGAGCGGGTGGGCTCGCGGCCGCTACGTGGGTCGAGACCGCCCTGGATGCGGGCGGCACGCCGCCAGCGGCGGTTTCCCAGTGGCTCGCGGCGGGTGCGCTCCTCCTGGCGGGTCGACCCAGTCGGGTGGGTTCTCTGCTCGAGGCGCTCGAGCCTGCCGTCGACCATCAGGACGGCGCGGGCCTTGCATGGTTGCTCACCACGCTCCTCGTCGCAGGCGTCCGCCCAGACCATCGCCTCGTGGAGAGCGCTGCCTCCGCGCTCTCCGAACGTCAACGCCCCGACGGTGCGATCCCGAGCAGCGACGGCAACGGATTCGTCGTGCACGCAACGCTCGAGGCGCTCCGGGCCTTCGCGCTCATCGAGTCGAGCACCGACGGCAGCCAGCGTCTCCCCGGAGAACCCGAGTCGACGGTCCCCTCCGTCGGCTCGGCTCCCCGGCCGATGCCTGCCGACGGCTCGCTCTTGCACTCCACCCGTCCCCCCCGCCGATATGGCTGACCCAGACGCCGAGATGGCGGGCCCCGGGGCCGAGGTGTGTGGCGGGCCCGAAACGCTGGCTGATGGGGTCCGGATCGTCGCCTACGAGGCCGCTCACCTCGAGGGGATCCTTCGGCTCTGCGCAGCGCAGGGCTGGCCGAGCCTCCCTTCGGACCCCGAGCGCGCCGGTCGGGCACTCTCGGCACCCGGCGTCACCACCGTGGTGGCGCTCCAGCACGGCGCCGTCGCCGGCTTCGCTCAGCTCCTCTCCGACGGGGAGCTGCAGGCGTACCTCGCGTTGGCCCTCGTGGCACCAACTTGTCGTGGGAGTGGCATCGGGCGATCCCTGGTCGAAGGGGCAACGCAGCGCGCCGGTGATGTCCGCGTCGACGTCCTCGCCTCCCCGGATTCGACCGGCTTCTACGAGCGCTTCGCCCACAAGGTGATGCCCGGCTATCGCATCTATCCGGGTGTCGACACCAATCCGGGTGTCGATCCTGGCGTGGCGGCGCCGCCGTCTCCCTGAGCGGCCTGCCTCGTCGGCGATCGCCGGCCCGTGTCCGGGTGCGGCGGCCTCCCCCCGCTGCTCAGCGAGCGTCGCTCGGCGTGCTCATGTTGAACCCTGCGACCGACAACGCCGGCATCTCGGTGCGGTTGAACCACTCGCCCCACTCCCGGGAGAGCGCTGGCTGGCTGGCACCGGCGGCGGTCGCCCGGTCGAGGATGCCGATCGGGCTCTCGTTGAACCGGAAGTTGTTGACCGCAGCGACGACCTCCCCTCCCTCGACCAGGTAGACGCCGTCGCGCGTCAGCCCGGTGACCAGGAGCGTTGCCGGGTCGAGCTCCCGGAGGTACCAGAAGCAGGTCACCAGGAGTGCGTGCTCCGCACCCGCGACGAGCGACTCGGTGGAGCCGGTCCCGCCCGGATGGCGGAGTGTCACGTTGTCGATCCATGGTGCCGGGGCAACCCCCGCTGCCGCCGCGCCGGCGCGGTGGTAGCGCAGCTGGTGGAGCGTCCCGCCGGCGAGCCACTCGGTCGGGCCGAGTGGGAGACCATTGTCGAACACCGACTCGTCCTCTCCCGACGCGGCGGCAGCGACGAAGGGTGCGCAGGCCATGGTGGGGTGAGCGGGGTCGCTCGCGAAAGAGAAGGGCTGGCCGACGACCCGCTCGCCGAGCCGGGTCCCACCGCCCGGTGCCGAGAAGGCCGTGCGTCCCTCTTCGGCCCCCCGGCCCGAGAGTGCCCAGGCGAGCATCACTGCCAGGTCGGCGACCGCGTCCGGGGGGAGAATGGTCTCGTAGCGCCCCGGCGCCAGCTCCACCCGCCGCGCTCCCCAGGCCATCCGACGCTCGAGCTCCGCCCCGATCGCCGCCAGGTCCACCACCTTCCAGTCGGTGATCGCACGCCCCACCCACGAAGAGCCGTTCGCTCCGCGCTCGACGAGCTGGAGGTTCGCGTTCGGCTGCTCGTGGCGGAGCCTGAGGCCCGTGGAGGTGCCGAGGTAGGTCGTCTGCGCCCGATGCTCGGCGAAACCAGCAAGTTCACGCCCCTCAGCCGCCACCCGTCGGAACTGTTCGGGGAGCCCCCGCAGCACGGGCTCGAGCAGGGTAGGGGTCGCTGTTGCCGGCGGATCCTCGAAGCCACCAGGGACAGTCCCGCCCCACGCCTCCGGCCCGACCAGGGTGGACGTGTCCTCGGCTACGGGTGCACCAGCGGCCGCCGCCCGAGCGGCCTCCACGAGCGCGTCGACGTCTGCCGGGTCGCTCCCCACGCCGCTCGCCTGACCGGCGGCGATCCCGCCGGCCCGCCCGGCGGTGCCGGCGCGCTCGACGAACCGGAGCACGGTCGTCCGGCGGTCGCGGCGGTGCCCGTTGGTGGTCACCGTGTTCCGGGCGAAGCGCACTTCGACCTCGTCCCGCTCCTCGACGAGCACGATGGCAGGCTCGCCCGCGAACGCAGCGAGCGCTCGCTCGATCACCGCTTGCGCCGGTAACAGGCCGGCTGGCCGGGCCGACGTCAACGTCCCGCCTCCGACCGCGACGAGAGCACGTTCACCCGGCGGAACAGCGCCGCGGGACAGCCATGGCTCACGGGCGCGGACTGCCCGGGCTGTCCCTTGCCGCAGTTGAGCGCGCCGCCGAGCACGAAGGTCGAGTGTCCGCCAACTGCCTCGAGGCTGGCCCAGAAGTCCGTCGTCGAGCCCTGGTACGCAGCGAAACGGACCTGCCCGGCAGGGCGCCCGTGACGGATGCGCACGAATCGTTGCGCGCTGAACTGGAAGTTGTGCCGCTCCATATCGATCGACCAACTCCGGTCGCCGACGACGAAGAGGCCGTCGCCGAGTGCGTCGAGGAGGTCGCTCGTCGTCGGGCCCTCGCCTGCTGCCGGGGCGAGCGAGACGTTGGCCATGCGCTGGATCGGGATGTTGAGCGGGGAGCACGCGTACGCGCAGCCGTTTGACCGGTCCAAGCCGGCGAGCGCCGCCGTCGCACGGTCTACCTGGTAGCCCGTGAGGACGCCCTCGGTCACGAGCGGGAAGGACTGCGCCGTGACGCCCTCGTCGTCGTAGGCGACCGTCGCGAGCCCATGGGGAACCGTCCGATCGCCGGTGACGGTCATCGCCGGGGAGCCGTAACGCAGCCGCCCGAGCCCGTCAGGGGTCGCGAACGAGGTCCCTGCGTACGCGGCCTCGAATCCGAGTGCCCGGTCCAGCTCGAGCGCGTGCCCCACGGACTCGTGGATGGTGAGCCAGAGGTTGGAG
>JAJYGW010000056.1 GCA_021790615.1 Actinomycetes bacterium
GGCACCGCGTTGCCCGATCGCGCCCCGTTGACCCGCACACCGACGCTCGCCGGGGCCGAGCAGCTCGTCCTCGCGGCACGCGTCGTGCTGCACTGCAGGACGGGCCGGGACAGCGACCGACTGCTGCTCCAAGAGCAGGACCAGGTCGCCGCCGTGCTCGGCTTCGCAGACGCGGACGCGCTCATGGCGCGCGTCGCTGACGCGGGCCGGTCGGTGACCGCGACGTCTGTCGAGACATGGCGGCGCGTCCGGACCGCCCAGGCGGGAGCGCGTCCGGTCGCCGACGTCGATCTCGGCGACGGCATCGTGCTGCGCGGCGGCGAGATCGCTGTCGCATCGGGCAGGAGCCCGGCAGAGGACCCGACGCTCCTCGTCCGGATCGGGGTCGCTGCCGCCCAGCGCAACGCGCTCGTCGAGCGCGAGTCGCTCGACCTCCTCGAGCTCGAGGCGCCACGGCCTCCGGAGCCGTGGAGCGAAACGATGCGTGACGCGTTCCTCGCACTCCTCGGCACCGGCGACGCCCTCGTCCCGGTGGTCGAGGCGCTCGACCAACGAAGGCTCTTCGAGCGCCTCCTCCCGGAGTGGTCGGTTGTCCGCAACCGTCCCCAGCGCAACGCCTACCACCGCTTCACCGTCGACCGCCACCTGCTCGAGGCGGTGGCCCGGGCGGGCGAGCACGTCCACGCGGTGGACCGGCCGGACCTGTTGCTGCTCGGCGCGCTCCTGCACGACCTCGGCAAGGGCTTCGACGGCGACCACAGCGAAGTCGGCGAGGACCTCGCTTCCGACATCGCGCGCCGCATGGGCTTCGAGGAGCGCGACGTGGCGGTGCTCGCCCGTGTCGTCGCCTACCACCTCGTCCTCCCCGAGGTCGCGACGCGGCGGGACCTCGACGACCCGTCGACGATCGAGCTCGTCGCCCGCGTCGTCGAGGACCGCCGTACCCTCGCGTTGCTCGCGGCGCTCACCGAGGCGGACAGCCGGGCGACCGGGTCGTCGGCTTGGAGCCCCTGGAAGGCAGAGCTCGTGGCGATGCTCGCCGAGCGTGTCGGCAGGCTGCTCGACGGCCATCCGATGCGAGCGCCCGCGCCGTACGTCCCGGACCCGGCCGACGCAGAGCTGCTGGCACGCGGCACCCTCGCCGTCCGCGGCTCAGGACGGCGCGTCACCGTGGTCGCCCCCGACCGCCCCGGCCTGCTCGCCGCAGCCGCCGGAGCCCTCGCTCTCCACCGGTGCAACGTGCGCCGGGCAACGGCCTCGGCGGCGAGCCCGGGCATGGCGGTCGAGGTGTTCGACGTCGAGCCGCAGTTCGACCGGCTCCCCGAATGGAGCGCCGTCGAGCGAGATCTCGCAGCCATCCTCGACGGCAACCTCGACGTGTCGGCTCGCCTCGCGGAGCAGGAACGTGCGTACGCGGCGGCACGGCGGCCGCTCTCTGCCCGGCGGCCCGAGCGGTACGTCGTCGTCGACAACACGACGTCGGACCTCGCCTCGATCGTCGAGGTCCGTGCACCGGACAGGTTCGGGCTGCTGTACGAGATCACTGCCGCTCTTGCAGCAAGCGGCTGCGACGTCGAGGCGGCTTTCGTCGACACGATCGGCCACAGCGTCGTCGACAGCTTCTACGTCCACGGCCCGGACGGCGGCAAGCTCGCACCCGGGGAGACGTCGCAGCACGTGAGCGACGCTCTGTGTCTCGTCGTGGGAGCGCCCTCCGACGTCGCGGCCGTCGGGTCGGGAACCGACGGCCCAGACCTCCGTCGGCAGGGCGACGGGCACGAGAGCGACGAGCAGACGGGCGAAAGGGCCGGCGATGGGCGATAGGCAGGCGACCGCCCGACGCCTCCGGCTGCCCGTGGCGCTCGGGGCGGTCGTCCTCGCTGCAGGCGCGTTCGTGCTCGTGAACCACCGCGCGGGTGCATCGGGCGCACGCGAGGCCTCGTCGCCGGGCCGCGGCACGGACGTGACGGCATCTTCCCTGGCGCCGAGACCCACGACGACCACCTCTCCTCCGGCGCCGCTGTCGCTTCTCGGCGAGTCTCCGGCTCCGGGGACCACGGCAGCCCCCGCGACCGCGGCGGTCGAGCTGCGGTTCTCGGCGCCGGTGGCGAAGGGGTCGCCGATGCCACGGCTCTCGCCGTCGATCGCCGGGAGCTGGCGGGGAGCCGGGACGCCGACACTCGTGTTCCAACCCTCGGAGCGCCTCACCCCCTACGAGCACGTGGTGGTCGCCGTCCCAGCCGGTTCCTCCGGGGTGCGTGACGCGGCGGGAAGCAGCCTTTCGGCCCCCGTCGCGGACGGCTTCACGATCGCAGGAGCCTCGACGCTACGGCTCCAGCAGCTGCTGGCGGAGCTCGGATACCTCCCTCTCGCGTTCGACCCAGCCGGCTCGGTCGCGACGACGGCGCCGTCGAACGCTCTCGCGTCAGAGGCAACCACCGCCTCGACGGTGTCGCTCACGCCGAGACAGGGACAGTTCGTCTGGCGCTTTCCGGACATCCCCGCCCAGCTCGCCGCCGCTTGGCAGCCGGGAGCGTGGAACAGCGTGACCTACGGAGCCGTTATGGCTTTCGAGGCGGCGCACGGCCTCGGCGTCGACGGCGAGCCGGGACCACTCGTCTGGGCTGCGCTGCTCCAGGCTGTCGCAAGCCGGGACTCGACGACTGCGCCGTACGACTACATACTCGTCACCGAGACCGGTCCGGAGACTCTCTACGTGTGGCGTGACGGGGCGGTGATCGACCAGAGCCTCGCGAACACCGGCGTCCCCGGTGGTACGACTGCGCTCGGTACCTGGCCGGTCTACCTGCGCTACAGCTCGACGACGATGACCGGGACGAATCCCGACGGCTCGCACTACTCGGACCCGGGGGTGCCGTACGTCGCCTATTTCAACGGCTCGGACGCGGTGCACGGCTTCCCGCGTGCGAGCTATGGCTTCCCCCAGAGCGACGGCTGCGTCGAGCTTCCGATCGCGAACGCTGCCGTCGTCTTCGGCACCGACCCCTACGGCACGCTCGTGACGGTGACGACGGGCAACCTCGCCGCCGAGCTCGGGGTCACCGTGCCCCCGTCCGCGACGACGACCTCCGTAGGGTCGCCGCAGGCGGTGGCTCCGGCCACCACGGCACCGGTGGCTCCGGCCACCACGGCACCGGTGGCCGGCTGACGAAGGGTCGACAGCGGTGCCGGTCGCCCGGGGCGACTACGACCTGCCGCTCGGCACGATCCCCCACGAGCTCGCGAAGCTCCGCCCCGGATCGATGACGACGAGATCCTCGCCCGTGCGGAGCGCGTCGGGTGGACAGGTCATCGGCTCGACTGCGACGCCTTGCCGAGTGTCGGGAGCAGCCAAGGTGTCTCCGGTGAAGCACATCGCGTAGCGGTACACCGCGTCGGCCCAGACGACCGTCGCGCTCGACGAGCCGTCGGTCGCGAGGCGTGCCCTCCAGCGCCCGTCGTCGTCGAGCAGCATCCCGGTCAGGCAGTCGTCGAGCCGCAGTGCGCCGATCGGCTCGCGCGTGCCGATCGGCGCGGGTCCGGCGACCGCTGCGAAGGGCGTGCCGGCAACTGGCTCCGTCCCCACCGGCAGTGCCCGCTCGTCGAGCAGCAGCCGGGAAGTCGCCGGCACGGCGAGACGTACCTCGTCGACGGTGACGGGGGACGGGCTCAGATAGGCGTGGAACCCTGCACCGAACGGTGCAGGGCGGTCGCTCTCCGAGGTCGCGCGCAAGGTGACGACGAGGCCACCGTCGCCGAGGCGGTACTCGATCTCCAAGGCGAGACGAAAGGGGTATGCAGGCTGGGGATGCAGGACGACCCCGAGGCGCACGGCCTCGTCGCTTCGACGGTCCACGACGCGCCACGGCAACCAGCGGACGAGGCCGTGGATCGCGTTCGACCTGGCCGGCTCGTCGAGAGCGGCCTGACCACGCACGCCGGCGAACTCGAAGCTGCCGTCGCGCAGGCGGTTGGGCCAGGGTGCCAGCACCTGGCCGCGGCTCCCTCCGCATATCTCGCTCTCGGCGAAGCCCCAGCACACGGGCGCGTCTCCGTCGACGTACGAACGCAACGTCGCCCCGACCTCGGTGACGACCGCTACCTGGGCGCCATGGGACAGGACGTGCTGCTCGCCGGAGGGAGGGACCATCCGCTCATGGTAACGAGCGCCACCTCCGACGCGCCGCTGGAGGCTCCAGGAACAGGCGCTCCTTGACCAGCCCGATACAGAGGCGTAACATCATTGCCACCTCAGACAGAGACACCGACGAACGGTGCCGGGCAACCGGCACGCGGGTAGTCCGGAAGTGGCGCGTGTCGCGCCCCCGGGCTCTGGACCGCTTCTCGGCATTGCTCCTGCCGACTCCCCCGCGACCGACGCGCCGTCCGACCGATCACGCCCATGGGCGGAGAGGAGACGATCGACGACCACCCGAGGGCCGCCCCCGTCAGCACCTCGTTCGGACGCCGTGCGCGTCCCGGCACGGCCAGCCCTCCCGGCACCGCGCCCCGAGAAGCATGCACTCATGACGGCGTGCCCGCATCCCGCACCCACCTGGAGCCCAAGGGGTTTCCCGCAGTCCAAGGAGGCGCAAGATGCGAAAGCACCCATTGCTAGCGCTCTTTACGACCACGATAACGCTCACCACGACAGGCGCCGCAGGTCACGCGTTCGCTTCGTCGGACAGGGCCGCGACGACGGTGCTGCCGGCTGCCGCGGCCGGTAGCTCCGCTGTACCTATCTCTTCGCCACCCAAGGCGCCTTTCGCCTCACCGTCGGCGCGCGGCGCACTCGTGCGCGCGGCCCCGCTACGACGGCACTCCTCCGCCCGACGAAGACCCGCCGCTGTCGCGACAGCCGTCGCGGCAGTTCGTGGCTTCGTGCGCAGCGACATCTCCGCTGCGGGACCACTCGCCCTCGACCTCGTGCTCGGCTCGCGAGCGAGCCGAGACCTCGTCACGAGAAGCGCACGGCGGCACGCAGACCCCATGGTCCGGGTGCTGGTCTCCGCCGACCTGCACGCCAGCTCCACCCGGGCGACCGCTGTCTCGGTGCCTGCCGGAGGGCCCTGGCTCGCCCTGCGTACCTGCGAGTCCGGCAACAACTACACCGCTGACACCGGCAACGGCTACTACGGCGCCTACCAGTTCGCACCGAGCACGTGGTGGTGGATCGGCTACGCGGGAATGCCCGACGACGCGTCGCCGGCCCTGCAGGACCAGGCGGCCCAGAGGCTCGAGTCACGAGTCGGATGGAGCGCCTGGCCCGTCTGCTCCGTCGTGCTCGGCCTGCGCTGAGGGTCGACGAGCCCGTGCGCCACGTGGACCATCGAGGCCGGTACTGTTGGGCAAGCCCTCATTACGTCCCAGGGAAGGTGGCCATGACGACCTCTGAGCCGGCGCCGTTCGAGAGCGTGGCTCTCACCTTCGACGACGTCATGCTCGTGCCACAAGCCTCGTCGGTGCTCCCGCACGAGGCGGACACGACGAGCATGCTCTGCGATCGGCTCGGACTCAACATCCCACTCGTCTCCGCAGCGATGGACACCGTCACCGAGTCGCGGCTCGCCGTCGCTCTCGCTCGCCTCGGCGGGCTCGGGATCGTCCACCGGAACATCGCGATCGAGCGCCAGGCCGAGGAGA
>JAJYGW010000396.1 GCA_021790615.1 Actinomycetes bacterium
GTGATCGCGGGGCTCACCGTGGCCGAGACCGCGGCAGTGCTCGGACGCTCACCGGCAGCGGTCAGCGTCCTCACGCACCGTGCGCTCCGGCGGTTGGCCGCGACCCTCGGCGAGAACGGCGGCGCCTGCTCGACAACGGACACGGAGCACCCGTCGCACCCCGCGGGCTCCTGAGGGCCGAGGCCTCCTGACGGCCGAACCGCCCGGGCGGTGGCACCCTCCTGGCAGCCGCACGGTCCTGGCAGCCGCACGGTCCTGAAAGATTCCGGCCGGCATCGGCGATGTCCATGGTGATGCCACGCCGTCTCGACCCCAACACGACCGAGAGTCTGCTCGCCGGCAGCCTGCATCCCGAGGACGCGCCACCCGGCTACGCGCGCCTCGCCGCGCTCCTCGGCGAGGCAGCACACGCCCGAGCGGCCCGGGATCGCGGGGCCGCCCTGCTCGCCGACGATGAGGCCCTCGGCATCGTGGCCGCGATGCGCGAGTCCCTTCCCACGCGTCAACCAGCCGCCCCCCGACTTCGCACCCGGGAGCAACCGCCCCGAGGGGGCCCGCTCTCGCAAGCCCGACGGACTGCGCGGATCGCGGGGGTCCCTGCGGCGCTTGCCGGCGCCGGGCTGCTCGTCATGGCGACCGCCGGCGCAGCCGTGGTCGTCGCGGCGACCTCTCCCGCCAGGCAGTCCGTCGCGACCAGCCACGCCACCGGCCAGCACGTCGCGCGGGCCGGGTCGACGCACGGCGACGGGGTCGGCCACGACGCGTCCAGCACCACCCATGGGGGAACCCGCGCGGAGGGCGACACCCGCCCCGGCGCAGGATCCGCCACGGCGGGGGCGAGGTCCACCACGCCGAACCCGCACGCGACCTTCGGTCTCTGCACGGCGGAGGCAGCAGGTGCCGGTGCCCACCGCAGCCCCGATGCGCCGGCGCTGCCGAGCGCTGCGACCTGTGCAGCCACCCGTCACCCCGGCGACGGCTACGGACGGCCCAGCTGGTCTCTCCCCCCTGGCGGTGCCGCATACCTGCCACCCAGCACTGCTCCGGGCGCCCACCCGGGCGGTCCCCAGGGAACCCACGGCGGCACGCCGACGCGCGGAGCGGCCCCGCTCTCACCGGGTTCCGGCACACGAGCCCCAGCGGGAGCGGGCGGCTCGTAACAACCCGGCTACTGGGGCCGAGGACGGCCCCTCGCACGGGATCCCCCTCAGCCGAGAGAGGCCTCGCCCAAGGTGCCGGCTGGACCGTCGGGGATGTCACGGAGCCTGCGGAGCGGAGAGGCGAGGAGCCAGAGCGGCGCAGCGGCGATCCCCGCCGTCGCGATCCAGACGGCGTTCCGATTGCCGATCAGCGTTCCCGCAAGCCCACCGAGGACGGCGCCGAGGGGAACCAAGCCCCAGGTGAGGACCCGGAAGCTCGCGTTCACCCGGCCGAGTAGCTCCTCCGGGCAGACGATCTGGCGGAACGTCTGCTGGTGCACGTTGTAGAGCACCGACCCGAGCCCGATCGCGAAGACACCGACGGCGTAGAGGACGAGGCCCGCGCCGGGGAAGGTGAGCGGGATCAGCAACGCGAGCGGCATCGTGCAGGCCAGCCCGACCACCATGATCCGCACGGAGCCCAACCGGCGGCGCAGCCAGCCGGCGCTGAGCGCACCCAGCACGGCCCCGACAGCAGAGCAGGTCGAGAGCAGGCCGATGATCGCTGGCGGCAGGTGGACCTGGCGGACGAGGAAGACGGTCCCGAGCGCGACGAACGCGGCGAGGAAGACGTTCGTCGACGCACTCGTTGCCGCGATCGCTTGGAGCATCGGCTGCCCCCGGAGAAACCCGAGGCCCGCTCTCGCCTCTGACCAGAGCGAAACGGCTGGTCTCTTCCGGGGAGCTGGCTCGGCCCGACGGATCCCGAGGATTGAAGCGACGGAGACCACGAAGCTACAGGCGTCTGCGACGAAGGCGAAGGGGGCGCCGACGGCCCCGACGAGCAGCCCCGCACTCGATGGGCCTGCGACCCGAACCACCGACGCGCTCACCTGCAGCCTCGAGTTGGAGTCGGCGAGATGCGCTCGGCCGACGAGTCCCGGGAGATAGGACTCGTAGGCCACGTCGAAGAAGAGCGAGCCGGTCCCGAGCAGCACGGCGACGACCACCAACTGCACGTAGCCGAGGCGTCCGAGCGCGGCTGCAACCGGGATCGACCCCACCGCAAGTGCGCGAAGGGCGTCGGCAGCCACCATGACCGACCGGCGTCGCACTCGGTCGATCCAGACTCCGGCAGGCACGCCGAGGATGAGCAAGGGAACGTAACTCGCTGCCGAGAGGACCCCCACCTCGAACGTCGAGACGTGGAGCACGAGCACCGCAGCGAGGGGCAGGGCGAGCCGGGTGATCTCGCTCCCGAGACCGCTGACGGTCTGGCCCGCCCAGAGCAGCCGGAACGCAGCGAGCCACGACCCACTGGGCAGGCTCTCGTCGTGGGTCTCGCCACCTCCCTCCCCCGGACCTCCCGACCCGCGATCGGACGCCGTGTTCAAGCGGCGCAACTGGCCGTCTCGACGTGTCGCCTCCGCGACGCACGTCTGGTCCGCGCCCGGCCCCCCTCACGACCTCGCTCCATGCCTGCCAACCCCCAGCGCTCCGGACCGCCCAAAGCTAGTCACAGTATTTCCTGACTCAGCACCGCAACAAAGTTCAGTCGTAAGTTAGCTCATCCTGCACAGCCGGACAAGGCGTAGACAGGGGGTCGATCGACCTACTTCGGGTCCGGGCACTCCGCCCGGACCCGGCGCCGTCCGGTTCCGCGCCGCCCGCCGCGCGTGCCGTCCGCTCCGCCCCCCCACCGAGGTGGCGACCTCGAACCGTCTCCCCGAGCGGGTAGGCTCACGACGTGCGTTTCTCCCAGTGCTACGGTGCGCGCCGGGAGCTCGCCAGGTGATCGAAGCCGTCGGGCTCACCAAGCGCTACGGCCAGACACTCGCGGTCGACGGGCTGAGCTTCGAGGTTCGCCCGGGCCACGTCACGGGGTTCCTCGGGCCGAACGGCGCGGGGAAGTCCACGACGATGCGGATGATCCTCGGCCTGGACGCACCCACGGCCGGATCGGTGACCGTCAACGGCCGCCCCTATCGGCTCATCCACCGGCCGCTCCGGGAGGTCGGTGCCCTCCTCGACGCCTCCGCCGTCCATCCCGGACGCAGCGGCCGAGCCCACCTGCTCGCGCTCGCCGAGGCCAACCACATCCCGCGGAGCCGCGTCGACGAGGTCCTCGCCCTGGTCGGCCTCACAGGCGTCGCGAAGCGACGAGCCCGCGGCTACTCCCTCGGCATGGGTCAGCGGCTCGGCATCGCGGCTGCCCTCCTCGGGGACCCCGGCACCCTGCTGTTCGACGAGCCGCTCAACGGCCTCGACCCCGAAGGTATCCAGTGGGTCCGCAACTTCTTCCGCGCGCTCGCCGGCGAGGGACGGACTGTCTTCGTCTCGAGCCACCTGATGAGCGAGATGGCACTCATGGCAGACGAGGTCGTGGTGATCGGACGGGGCCGGCTGATCGCCGCGCAGAGCGTCGACGCGTTCATCCAGGCGAGCTCGCAGAACTTCGTCCGGGTGCGCTGCCCCCGGGCTGGCGAGCTCGAGGAGGCCCTCGTGGCACGGGGCGCATCCGTGACCCGAGAGCAGGACGGCGCCCTCGCGGTCAGCGGGCTCGAGCCCGCAGCCATCGGCCAGCTCGCGCACGACACCGGGCTCGTCCTCCACGAGCTCTCCCCCCAGCAGGCGTCCCTCGAGGAGGCGTTCATGGAGCTCACCGCAGGCGCCGTCGAGTTCCACGGCGGTGGTCTCCCGTCGAACCCGCACCTCGACGCCGTAGGGCGGGGCTGAGCATGGCGACGCTCGATGCCAGCCGCGTTCGGCCGCGCGCCACGGGATTCGCGGCGAGCCTCGCCGACTTTCCCGGCGTCGCCAAGAGCGAGTGGACCAAGTTCCGCTCGGTGCGCTCGTCCTACTGGACCCTTGCGATCGCGGTCGTCGCCACCGTCGGGCTCGGCGCGCTCCTCTCGCTCGCGGTGGCGAGCCGGGTGGGCCATCCGCACGGCCCGACCCGGGCCACGCTGGACCCGGCGCTCGAGAGCATCTCGGGGATCTTCCTCGCCGAGCTCGCCATCGGTGTGCTCGGCGTGCTCGTGGTGTCGAGCGAGTTCACCACCGGGCTCGCCCGGGTCAGCGCCGCCGCGGTCCCGAGTCGCAGCCTGCTCCTTGCGGCGAAGGCAACCGTCTTCGGCGCAGTGGTCCTGGTCGTCGGGGAGATCTCCGCCTTCGCGGCCTTCTTCGCCGGCCAAGCCGTCCTCTCGACCAAGTCGCTGCAGACGACGCTCTCCGCGCCCGGCGTCGCCCGTGCGGTTGCCTCTGGCGGCGTGTACCTGCTCATCGTCGGCCTCCTCGGTCTCGGGCTCGCAGGCATCGTCCGACGGACCGCGGGGGCCATCGCTGCCCTGTTCGGCCTGCTGCTCGTGCTGCCGCTGCTGGTCCTGCCACTCCCCTCGCCCTGGAGCGGCGACATCAGCACCTACCTCCCCTCGAGCGTCGGCATGGACCTCCTCACCCCGGTGCGCGCAGCGGGGAGCCTCTCCCCGCTCGAGGCCGGCCTCATCTTCGCGGCCTATGCCGTGGCAGCGCTCGTCGGGGCATTCGTCCTCACGAACCTGCGAGACGTCTGACGCTCCCTCCCGACTCGCCCGCCCCGACTCGCCACAACCCGGGACCGAGCCGGAACCGGCTCCACGAGCGGCGTGCGCTCCGCCCGTGGAGCTGACCGAGGTCCTCCGCCGGCGGCGGATGGTCCGACGCTTCGCCCCGGAGCCCCTCACCGATCGCGAGGTGGAGACCGTTCTCGCTGCCGCGTTGCGCGCACCGAGCGCCGGCTCCACGCAGGGGACCGAGCTCCTCGCACTCGTGACCCCTGCGGATCGGAGCCGGTTCTGGGCCGCCACCACCGACCCGGATGCCGAGGAGACAGCTTGGCTGGCAGGGCTCCGGCCGGCACCGCTCCTCCTCGTCGTCTGCGCGTGCAAGGAGGCGTACCTCCGCCGCTATGCCGAGGCGGACAAGGGCTGGGATCCCGCCGACGAGGCTCGGTGGAGCGCTCCCTACTGGGACATCGACGCGGGGATGGCGGCACTGCTGGCCCTGCTCTCGGCGGTCGACCTGGGGCTCGGGGCCTGCTTCTTCGGGGTGCCGCCCGACCGGCTCGGGGCCTTCCGGGCCACCTTCGCGGTTCCCGAGCGCTTCCGCCCCGTCGGCGTGGTCGCCGTCGGCCACGCGGCGCCCGACGAGGCGCCCCGTCCGCGGCCCCGCCGGCGCGCCCCGGGGGAGCAGGTCCATCGGGGACAGTGGTAGGCCGCGCGGCCCGCCCGCTCGGGCAGGCCGCGCTCAGTCGGGCGGCCGCCAGAGCGCGTGCGGGTCGTCCTCCTCGGGCTCTCCCGCTGCGCGACCGGCCTCCGGAGCCCGGGGCTCGGGAGGAGCGGCT
>JAJYGW010000194.1 GCA_021790615.1 Actinomycetes bacterium
TCGGGCTCGAGCCCGTTGATGAGGGGGACGACGGCAGCGAGGCTGCGGAGCTTGCGGCCCTCGCCGGCGCGCAGCAGCTTC
Source organism: Actinomycetes bacterium (assembly GCA_021790615.1). Next base: position 82 of record JAJYGW010000194.1, read on the forward strand.
GAGAACGGGTTCACGACGAGCCAGTCTAGAGGCGCCCCGGAACGCCTTCGGATGCGCCGGTCCCTGGTGTCGTCGGCAGGCAGTTGCGCCCGCCGGAGCTTCAGGCGGTGGCCGTCACCCGCAGCGGCGTGCGGCGGCGCATCGCCGGCAGCTCGAGGGCGACCTGCGTGCCGAGCAAGTGATGCGGCGCGGCGCTGTCGATGCGCACCTGCACGAAGCTGCCGGCGGGCACCTCGCCCTCGGGGGCGAAGTGCACGAGCTTGCCCTGGCGGGTGCGGCCGGTGAGCAGGTCCGGGTTGCGCTTGGAGGGACCTTCGACGAGGGCCTCCTCGACCCGGCCGACGCGGGCCCGGTTCTTCGCCAGTGACGAGCGCTCGACGACCACCTTCAACCGTTCGAAACGCTCCCCGATCTCCCCCTCGTCCACGAACCCCTCACGCATCTCCGCCGCCCGCGTGCCGGGCCGTGGCGAGAAGATGAACGTGTAGGCGCTGTCGTACTCCGCCTCGGCCACGACCTCGAGGGTCCGGCGGAAGTCCTCCTCGGTCTCGCCAGGAAAGCCGACGATGATGTCGGTGGTGACGGCGAGGTCGCCGATCTCCCGGCGGGCGGCGGCAAGGCGCTCGAGGTACCGCTCGGCTGTGTATCCGCGCCGCATCGCCTGCAGCACCGGATCGCTGCCCGATTGGAGCGGAAGGTGGAGCTGCTCGCAGACGGCCGGGGTCGCTGCCATGGCCTCGATCGTCTCGGGGCGGAGGTCCTTCGGGTGCGGGCTCGTGAAGCTCACCCGGCGGATGCCGGGCACCTCCCCGACGGCTCGCAGCAGGTCGGCGAACAACGGCCGGGCGGCGTGGCGTTCCGATCCGGCCCACATCCCCCCGGTCTCGTGCGAGTGTGCCGAAGCGTCAGGAGCCTTGCGGAAGCGCAGTGTGAGGTCCCGTCCGTACGAGTTCACGTTCTGCCCGAGGAGGGTGATCTCGACGACGCCCTGGCGGGCGAGCTCGGCCACCTCGCCGACGAGGTCGCCGAAGGGACGGGACACCTCGGGGCCGCGCACCGCCGGCACGATGCAGAACGCGCACGAGTTGTCGCAGCCGACCTGGATCGTGACCCAGGCCGCGTGCGGCAGGTCGTCACGGACCGGCATCGCCGTCGGGAAGTCGGTGCTGTCGTCGACCGGAGCGTCCAGCACCTCGACGACGGAAGCTCCCGTCTCGCCCGCCTCCCGGAGCAGGTCGACGACACGCCCGACGTTGAAGGTCCCGAAGACCGCGTCGACGTGCGGGGCGCGGGTGGTGACGAGATCCCGGTCCTTCTGGGCCAGGCAGCCGCCGACGGCGATCTGCATGTCGGGGCGGCGCTGGCGGAGCGACTTCAGATGGCCGAGCGTCCCGTACAGCTTGTCGTCGGCGTTCTGGCGGATGCAGCACGTGTTGAGCACGACGACGTCCGCCTCCTCGACGTCGTTCGTGCGGACCATCCCCTCCGCCCGGAGCAGAGCTGCGATCCGCTCGCTGTCGTGCTCGTTCATCTGGCAGCCGAACGTGCGGACCAGGTATCTGCGCTCGGGAGCCACCCTCAGAGGATACGCGGCGGCAGGGCTACCTTTGCCCGGATGCTCTTCGGCGCCAACGTCTCGACCGCCGGCGGCTTCCTTCGCGCCATCGACCGCGCCGCCGCCATCGACGCCGACGTCATGCAGTTCCACGCCCAGAACCCCCGCATGTGGAGGCCGTACCCCTACGGCGACGACGTGCTGGCGGAGTTCGCGGCACGGATGGCGTCGCACCCGACTGTGAAAACGCTCGTCTGCCACGCGAGCTACCTGATCAACCTCGCGACCACCGATCCCGAGCTCCTGGCGAAGTCGCGCGCCGCCCTCACCCACAACCTCGAGGTCGCCTCACGCCTCGGGGCGGAAAGCCTCGTGCTGCACCCGGGCAGCCACCTCGGTGCCGGGCTCGCACCTGTCGCCCGCGCGCTCGCGCTCGACGCGGTCGCGTCGCTCGACGCCGCCGCAGAACGCCTGGGACGGGAGCCGTGCATGCTCCTGCTCGAGAACACAGCCGGAGCGGGCGGCACGATCGGACGCAGTCTCGACGAGCTCGCCCGCATCCTCGAGCTCGCCTCGGGGGACGGACGGCTCGGGATCTGCCTCGACACCCAGCATCTCTTCGCGTCCGGTGTGCCGTACGAGACCCTCGACGAGGCGGACGCCGTCGTCGGCGCCGTCGCGCGGACCGTCTCCCTCGGTCGCCTGCGCTGCCTGCACGTCAACGACTCGAAGGTGCCGTTCGGCACGAACCGCGACCGCCACGAGAACCTCGGGGAGGGGTTCATCGGGCGGCGGGCACTGGGTTCGCTCCTCGGGCATCCTGCACTCCAAGGGCTGCCGGCCATCCTCGAGGTCCCCGGCACCGACCGTCGCGGTCCGGCCGCGAGCGACCTCGCCACGGCACGCGCCGTCCACGCCGCCGGCCGGCGGCGCTGGCGTGCTCGCCTGGCACGCGGTGGTGCAGCTACTCAGCCGCCTCCGCCAACGCCTCGGCGAGCGCAGGATGGACGAACAAGCTCTCGGCGAGATCGACGACCCGCAGGTTCGCCGTCACCGCCAGGGCTACGACGCTGATCAGCTCGGCGGCGTGCGCTCCGACGATCGAGCCTCCGAGCACGACGCCGGTCGCCGGATCCGACACGATCTTCACGAACCCGCGCCAGTCGCCGTCGATGAGGGCCCGGGAGTTCGCCGCGTAGGGAACCTTCGTCACCCGGATCTTCCGCCCGAGGGCGAAGGCCTCCGCCTCGGCCAGCCCGACGTCGGCGATCTCCGGCTCGGTGAATATGGCCGACGCCGCCTTGTCGTAGTCGAGATGCCGGTGCTCTCGGGTGTGGAGGCCCATCACGTGCTCCGCCACTTTGTGACCCTGGCTGAAGGCCACCGAGGCGAGCGGCAACCGGCCTGACAGGTCGCCGGCGGCGTAGATGTGCGGGACGTTCGACTGGCAGTGGTGGTTGACCGGTACGTGCCCGCTCTGAGTCCGAACGACGCCGGCGGCCTCGAGCCCGAGCCCGTCGCTCGTCGGCACCGACCCGATGCAGATGAGGACATGGCTCCCCTCGACGCTGCGCCCGTCGTCGCAGCGGACGGTGACAGACTTCTCGCCGGAGTCGATCCCGATGGCGCGCGCTCCTTTCAGCAGCTGGACTCCCCGCTCGAGGAAATCCGTCTCGAGAGCGGACGCGACCTCGGGATCCTTCTGGGGGAGCACTTGCTGGCGCGAGACGATGAGGCTCACCTCCGAGCCGAGCGAGCGGAACATGTGGACGAATTCGACCCCCGTGACGCCGGAACCGATCACGACGAGGCGCTCGGGGATCACCGGCGGCGGGTACGCCTGGCGCGTCGACAGCACGCGCTCCCCGTCGACCTCCGCCCAGGCCGGGATCCGCGGGTACGAGCCCGTCGCGAGCAGGACGGCGTCCGCGTCGATCTCCTCGCGGCCAGCTTCTGTGTGGTCGATCACCACACGGTGGGGACCGGCCAACCTGCCAGTGCCGTGCGCGATCCGGACACCCTGGTGCTCGAGCTGGTCGGTCCACGAGCTGACGAGGCGCTGCTCGATGTCCCGCACGCGGCGGCCGAGGGCCTGCAGGTCCACTTCCGGCTGCAACGGGAAGAGACCGAGGAGCTCGGCCCGGTGGGCACGGGACACCAGCGCACCCGTCGCGATCATCGCCTTGGAAGGCACGCAGTCCCAGAGGTTGGCGGCGCCGCCGATGACGTCACGTTCGACGAGGACCACCTCCGCGCCGAGACGAGCCGCTGTCTGAGCTGCCTGGAGCCCGGCCGGGCCCGCCCCGATCACGACGAAACGCACGACGCTCCTCTCCAGCCCACCGCCTGAGCGTAGGCGCTCGCAGCTACCTCCTCCGGGCCGAGGCCGCCGGCTTGTCGGCACGCGCACGCTCCACGCGGCCGAGCCGCTCGTCGAGCTCGCGGACGAACACCGCCAGCCGCTCCTCACGTTCGATCGCCCGGGCTCGAAGCCCTCGGAGGATCAGGCGGGACTCCTCGAGGATCGCCTCACGACGCTCCTCCGGCGGACCCGCGCGGTACTCGGCCTTCAGCCCGTCGAGCCGGTCCGAGGCCTGGAGCTGCTCGGCGATCTCGTCGAGGTCGAGGCCGAGCAGCGTCTGCAGCTCCCGGATGTGCTGGATCCGCTCGATCTCGGCCTGGCCGTAGCGCCGCTGCGAGCTGGCGCTCTGTCGGGTGGAGCTGACGAGCCCGAGCTCCTCGTAGTAGCGGAGGGTGCGCGTCGTCGTGCCGCACAGCTCGGCGGCCTCGCCGATCGAGTACGTCGCCTCGGAGATCACCGGGGCCTCGCCACCGAGCCGGCAACCGCAGCGCCGCGGTGCTCCGCGCCCGCCGGCTCCTCCTCGAGGGGAACGAGAGGCGATCCGGCGGCTGCGACGGGCTGCGGCTCTTCTGCGGTGCTCGTGTGCAGGTACTTCTCGCCCGACAGCCACGACGCGGCGGCGGCCACGAGACAGGCGATCGCGGCGAAGTCGAACGCCTTGCGGAGCCCCGCCTGGAACGGCGCGGCGATGAGCGACGGGAAGAACGCCCGTCCGGTCACGTGCACGGCATTGACGTGGCTCAGGTGGTGGATGGAGCCCCCGAGCAGCACGCCGACGGGGTTGTAGCCGAGGAACGCCGCGAAGAGCGTCCCGACGGGCGGCAGGTGGGCCACCTGCACCGCCTTCGATCTCGGGAGCCCGGCCGCGAGCAGCCCGTGCTCGAGGTGCGCGGGAAGGCCCGCAGCGAGCCCGAGCACCATGAGCGTGAAGAACACGCCGATAGACAGCACCATCGCCGAGTTCTGGAACGTGGCGCTCATGCCACCGCCGACGCCGCGCTGGTGCGGGGGCAGGCTGTTCATGACCTGCGCACGGTTCGGCGAGGCGAAGAGCCCCATGGCAGCGCCGAGCAAGAGCAGGAGGAGGGCGAACCAGACATAGGAGAAGTCGACCGGGAGCGTCTCGATCCCGAGGAACGCCCCGGCGGACACGACCATCCCGAGCGTCGCGAACGGCCGCGCGCCGACGTGGTCCGACAGCCAGCCGGAAACCGGGCCGGAGATGAGGAACCCGACCGTGAGCGGCACCATGTAGATGCCCGCCCACAACGGCGTCTGCTGGAACGAGTAGCCGTGCAGCGGCAGCCAGATGCCCTGAAGCCAGATGATGAGCATGAACATGAGGCCGCCCCGGCCGAGCGAGGACAACAGGGCGGCGACGTTGCCCATCGTGAACGCCCGGATCCGGAAGAGCGGGAGGTGGAACATCGGCTCGACCACGTGCTGTTCGATGACGCAGAAGAGCGCGAGCAGGGCGACCCCGCCGGCGAGGCAGGCGATCACCAT
>JAJYGW010000326.1 GCA_021790615.1 Actinomycetes bacterium
AGTCGGCGGTGCCACCGGCAGCTGGAAGGTCCCGCCCCTCAAGCTGCTGAAGCGGAGCAAGGACCAGGCGCTCGACCGCAAGGAGGTCGAGATGCGCGGTCGCGTGCTCGAGCGAGCCCTTGCTGCCCACGGCGTGGAGACGCACCTGGTCGGGTTCACGGTGGGGCCGACGGTCACCCGTTTCGAGCTGGAGTTGGGCGCAGGGGTGAAGGTGGCCCGCGTGACGAACCTCGCGAAGGACATCGCCTACGCCATGGCGTCCCCGGACGTGCGGATCCTCGCTCCCATCCCGGGGCGCTCGGCGATCGGAGTCGAGGTGCCCAACCACCAGCGCCAGCTCGTGACGCTCGGCGACGTGCTGAGCACGACGGACGCGCGGCGGGCGACCCATCCGCTCGAGGTGGCGCTCGGCCGCGACATCGCCGGCCGTGCGGTCATGGTAAACCTCGCCGAGATGCCGCACATCCTGATCGCAGGTGCGACCGGTGCCGGCAAGTCGTCGTGCATCAACTCGGTCATCTCGTCGATCCTCATGCGAGCGACGCCGGACGACGTCCGCCTGATCCTCGTCGACCCGAAACGTGTCGAGCTCGGCCACTACAACGGCCTCCCACACCTGCTCACCCAGGTGGTCGTCAACCCGAAACGTGCGGCCAATGCCCTCGCCTGGGCGGTGACCGAGATGGAGCGGCGCTACGACGTGCTGGCCGAGGTCGGCATGCGCGACATCACCGGTTACAACGCAGCCGTCGACCGGGGGGACTTCGACGATCACTTCGGCGAGGACGGCATCGATGCCGGGGCCGAGAGCACGGGTGAGGCCGGCGAGCCTCGTGAAGCCGGCGAGGCGGGTGCCGCCGGGCAGCCCGAGGTCGGCGAGCGAGTCGAGGAGAGCCGCCGCCGCAGTGCGTCCGCGACCGGTGAGGAGCGTCGCCACGGCCGCCTGCCCTACGTGCTCATCGTCGTCGACGAGCTGAACGACCTGATGATGGTCGCCGCCCGGGATGTGGAGGAGTCGATCTGCCGTATCGCCCAGATGGCCCGTGCTGTCGGGATCCACTTGGTGATAGCGACGCAGCGGCCGTCGGTCGACGTCATCACGGGGGTCATCAAGGCGAACGTGCCTTCGCGCCTGGCGTTCTCGGTCTCCTCCCTCGCCGACAGCCGGGTCATCCTGGACCAACCCGGTGCGGAGCGCCTCATCGGCCGCGGTGACCTGCTCCTGCTCACGGCGTCGTCGAGCGTCCCGAGGCGGCTGCAGGGCCCGTGGGTGACCGAGGAGGAGATCCGGGCTGTGGTCGCCCACTGGAAGCGCCAGAGCGGTCCCCACTACGTGGAGGGCGTGGAGGGTGAGGACTCCAGCGGGCCCGGTGGAGCGTCACCGGGTGAAGACGACGACGACGAGCTGCTGGCGCAGGCCATGGAGCTCGTCGTGAGATCCCAACTAGGCTCGACCTCGATGCTCCAACGCAAGCTCCGCGTCGGGTTCGCCCGCGCCGGGCGGCTCATGGACCTGCTCGAGCGTCGCGGTGTCGTCGGCCCGTCCGAAGGATCGAAAGCTCGAACAGTGCTCATGACGCCGGAGGAGCTCGACCAGCTGAGCAGTTGATCGGCACCCGCTCCGGCGGTCCCGGTGAGGACCGCCACACCCTGCTATAAGAGCCTCGAATGGACACCAGATCGGCGTCGCCCTACGAGCAATCGAACTGCGACACGGCGCTCATGAGCCGTCGGGAGCAGCTGAGCGCGATCAAGCAGGCCAAGATCAAGGCGCGGCGGCGCATGGTGGCCTCGTTCGGCACGCTTTTGCTCGTCACGTTGATCGCGCTCGTCTGGGGTCTCGCCGGCTCGGGCTCTCCACCGGCTTCGGTCGGGGGGCGCCCGAAGTCGTCCACGGCGGCCACCCAGTACGCCCTGCCTCGCCTCACGGCGACCTTCCGGCTCTCGGATCCACCAGCCGCTCGGATCCCCGCGATGCCTTTCCCGGCGACGGGCGAGGGCGCCGTCGCCGTCATGGGCTGGGGCACGATCGCCGCGAGCAGCCACGAGAGGGAAGTCCCGATCGCGAGCGTCACGAAGGTGATGACCGCCTATTTGACCCTGCTCGCGCACCCGCTCCACGGCAATGAGCCGGGACCGACGCTTCCCCGCTTCACTGCCGCCGACCATCAAGCCTGGATCGTCGCCTCCGAGCACGACGACTCGAACGTCGAGCTCGTGAAGGGCGAGACGCTGACCGAGCGCCAGATGCTCGAGGCGCTCCTCATCCCGTCGGCTGACAACGTGGCAGACATCCTCGGGCGATGGGTGGCGGGGAGCGATGCTCGCTTCGTCGCGGAGATGAACGCCATGGCGGCCTCACTCGGCATGACGCACACGCACTACGCGGACGCGAGCGGCGTCGACGCGAAGTCGGTCTCGACGGCTGCGGACCAGGCGCTCCTCGCTTCCATCGTGATGCAGAACCCGGTGTTCCGCTCGATCGTCAGCCAGCCGAGCGCACCCTTCCCCGTCATGGGGCACATCTGGAACTACAACCCCGTCCTCGGCACGGACGGCATCGTCGGCGTCAAGTCCGGCTTCACCCAGGCCGCCGCCGGCTGCCTGGTCACCGCGGCGTGGCGCCGTCTCGGCGATCAGCGCGTGCTCGTGATCTCCTCGGTCACGGGCCAGCCGTTCGGGCTCTGGCAGGCGGGGCAGGCGGACATCGCCCTTCTCGACTCGACCACCCAGCACCTCCAGATCCTCTTGCCGCTCGGCACGGAGACAGAGGTGGCCCAGGTGAAGGTCCCCTGGTCGCATGCACTCGTCGGCGCGTACGTAGCTGCTCCGGTCCGTGTGGCGGGGTGGCGCGGGTTGCGCTATTCGGCCGAGCTCGTCGGTGGGCTCGTGACGCAGCAGAACCTCCGACAGGGATGGAGCGCGGGCGCTGTCGTCGGCCACCTGCTGCTGAGGACGCAGTTCGGTCCGGTCGCGTCCTATCCCGTCACGCTCGACGGTGCGATCGGCGCTCCGCCGGCTGGTTCGGTGGTCCTCCGCAGGCCCGTCCCACTCGGCGTCCGAAGCGGGCACTGAGCCCGTCCCCGAGGCATCTCGTGCGCGCCCGCGTCCCGGCCTCGTCGGCCAACCTCGGTCCGGGATATGACGTGCTCGCCGTCGCGCTCGCGCTCTACTGCGAAGTGACGGTCGAGCCCGCCACGCGCCTCGAGATCACTGCGGAGGGAGAGGGCGCCGGGCTGCCCCGTGACGCGGACCACCTCGCGGCCGTGGTCGTCCGCCAGGTCCTCGGGCACGACGACGTCGCGATCCACGTCCGCTCTGACATCCCGGTGTCGCGCGGCCTCGGTTCGTCGGCCGCGCTCGCGCTGGCAACAGCGGCCGCGGCGGGAGCGAGAGACCCGCTCACGATCGCCGCCGCCGTGGACGGCCACGCCGAGAACGCCGCCGCCTCGCTGCTCGGAGGCCTCGTGGTCGCCGCCGTCGTGGGCGGAGCTCCCCTGCCGCGGCGGTTGGCGTTGGATCCGGAGCTGCGTTTCGTCGTGGTGGTGCCGGACCGGGAGCTGTCCACCAAGGCCGCCCGAGCTGTGCTTCCCTTCGAGGTGCCGCTCGTGGACGCCGTTCACAACCTGGGGCGCATGGGACTGCTCGTCGCAGGTCTTGCCGACCGGACCGAGCTCGTGCCGGAGGCGGGCGAGGACCGGCTGCACCAAGACGCCCGCTCTTCTCTCTTCCCGGAGGCGCCCGAGATCCTGCGCCGGCTGCGCGCCGCCGGCGCCATCGTGGCGACGTGGTCCGGGGCGGGGCCGTCGATGCTCGCGATCTGCGACAGCGAGCGGGCGGCGGTCGGTGTCCTGCGGGCGGGCGACGAGGCGCTTGCCGAGCTCGGTCTCGCCGGGCGGACGCTCGGCGTGCGGCCCGACCTCGACGGGTTGGTCCTCGGCGACTGACAGCGGCGCCCCACCCCCGCACGGCCTTGCTGATGCCCGGATCAGTAGGGTGGGCTCACACGACGCCAGCGACGCCACCGGACGCCACCAGAGGGGGACAGAGCCAGTGCGACTGTTCAGCTTCCATCTCATGCCGTATCCCGGCCTGCCGCCCGAATACGACGGGCCCGCCTGGATCACCTGCCCGAACGAGCTGTTCGACCCGGGGCTCGGGACCCAGATCTACAACCGCTACCTGGACGAGCTGATCCTCGCCGACGAGCTCGGCTTCGACGGCGTGTGCGTCAACGAGCACCACCAGAACGCATACGGCCTCATGCCGTCGCCCAACCTCATGGCGTCGATCCTCGCCCGGCAGACGAAGAACGTCCGGATCGCCGTGGTCGGCAACGCACTGCCGCTCTACGACCCGCCGACGCGGGTGGCCGAGGAGTTCGCCATGATCGACAACATCTCGGGCGGGCGGCTGATCGCCGGCATGGTCGTCGGCGGCGGTCCGGAGTACTACTCGTTCTCGATCAACCCGGCGCAGGCACGCGAGCGCTTCGCCGAGGCGCACGACCTCATCATCCGCGCCTGGACCGAGCCCGGGCCGTTCGAGTTCATCGGCAAGCACTACCGGATCCGCTACGTGAATTCCTGGCCCCGCCCGGTCCAGCGGCCGCATCCGGAGGTCTGGATCCCCGGAGCGGGCTCGCTCGAGACGGTCGAGTTCGTCGCGCGCCACCGCTACGCCTACATGGGCATCCCGTACTTCCACATCTCGGTCTTCGAGCGCATGTTCAACCTGATGCGCCAGGCTTGCGAGAACGAGGGCTACGAGGCCGATCCGCTCCAGCTCGGCTGGCTCGTGCCGATCTTCGTCGCGGACACCGACGAAGAGGCGCGCCGCCGCTTCGAAGAGCACTTCTGGTACTTCGTGAAACGCCTCCTCCCCGGCATCTCGATCTCGCCGCCCGGCTACACGTCCGTGCGCTCGCTCGAGAACATCATGAAGGGAGTCGGCACCTTCGCCGAGTTCCTCGAGGACTGGGACGAGGTGATCGAGGGGCAGTACGCCATCGTCGGGTCTCCCGCCACGGTCTTCGACCGTTTGAGCGAGAACATCGAGCGCCTCGGGGTCGGCAACCTGCTCGGCCTCTTCCAGCTCGGGACGCTCCCGGCCGACGACACACGGCGCAACCTCGAGCTGTTCGCGGCCGAGGTCGCGCCGAAGCTGCGGGCGCGCTTCCCAGGGACGGCCCGCCGTGTCATCACCGGCGCAGCGGAGGTGACCGCGTGAGCGCCGCGACCGAGACGGGCGCGACCCTCGTCACCGAGACCATGGCGACGACCGTCGGTGAGATCCTGATCACCCACGGCGGCACAGGCGAGCGCAGCCCGCTCGTCTACTTCCACTCCTCGGGCGGGGAGCGCGGCGATGCCGAGGTGGCGGAGTTCCTGCAGCTGTTCAGTCAGGACCGCCGCGTGTTCGCGCCGATGCTGCCCGGCTTCGCCGGTTCCGAGGGGCTCGAGCAGATCGACGACATGGAGGACGCCGTCTACCAC
>JAJYGW010000328.1 GCA_021790615.1 Actinomycetes bacterium
CGAGACCAAAGAGGGGCTCGAGGGTGTCGTCGTGTTGCGGACCGCTTTCGGCAGCACACGCATCGTGGACATGCTGGTGGGGGATCCCCTCCCACGGATCTGCTGAGGTCGCCCGGTCGTGGTGCGCACCGTCCGGGCTCCCGAGGCGCCAGCGCAGCCATTGGCGCGCTGGCGCCTCACGATTCGAGGCACGGTGCAGGGTGTCGGGTTCCGACCGTTCGTGTACCGGCTCGCGACCGAGCTCGGGCTGGCCGGCTTCGTCCGCAACGACGCCGCGGGCGTCGTGCTCGAGGTCGAGGGTCGCCCGGATGTCCTCGCAGCCCTCGCCCGGCGAGTGGCCGAGGAGTCGCCGCCGCTGGCGGTGGTCGAGCGAGTGAGCTGCGTCACCCTCTCCCCGAACGGCCTCGAGGGCTTCCGGATCGACCAGAGCCGGGCGGACGGCGGGGCGCGGGTGCCGATCAGCCCGGACGTCGCGACCTGCGACGACTGCCTCGCCGAGATCCGGGATCCTGCGGCGCGCCGATGGCGGTACCCGTTCACGAACTGCACGAACTGCGGCCCGCGCTACACGATCGTGACCGCGGTGCCCTACGACCGGCCGGCTACCACGATGGCCGGGTTCCCGATGTGCCCGGCCTGCCGCTCCGAGTACGAGGACCCGGCGGACCGGCGCTTCCATGCCCAGCCGATCGCATGTCCGGCGTGCGGGCCTCGCCTCCGGCTGCTCTCCCCGCTCGGTGAGGAGCAGGCGGAGGGTGACGCTGCGCTGCTCGGCACGATCACGTTGCTCCGGCGCGGGGCCGTCGTGGCGGTGAAAGGCATCGGGGGGTACCACCTGGCGGTCGATGCGGCTTCGGAGGCAGGTGTGGAGGCACTGCGCCGGCGCAAGGTGCGCGAGGACAAGCCCTTCGCGGTGATGGTGCCGGACCTCGCTGCAGCGGAGCGGCTCGTGTCGCTCGACGGGCCTGCTCGCGCCCTGTTGGCGGGCCGGGAGCGCCCGATCGTCCTCGCCGAGCGGCGCCCGGACGCCCCCGTCGCCCGGGCGGTTGCGCCGGGCCTCGCGGAGCTGGGCGTGTTCCTCCCCTACACCCCCCTGCACCACCTCCTCCTCGAGGGGACCGGATGCCCGCTCGTGCTCACGAGCGGCAACCGCTCCGACGAGCCGATCGTCTTCCGGGACGAGGACGTCGTGGAACGGCTCGGGCCGTTGGTGGAGGGGATCCTCTCCCACAACCGGCCGATCCACGTTCGCTGCGATGACTCCGTCGCCCGGGCGACGCCGTCCGGGCTGCAGCTCCAGCGCCGTGCGCGGGGCTACGCACCGGCTCCGCTCGCCCTGCCTCGTCCTGCGGCGCGTGCCGTCCTCGCCCTCGGGGCGGAGCTCAAGTCGACCGTCGCCCTGACGGTCGGCGACGCCGTCGTCGCGAGCCAGCACCTCGGCGACCTCGAGCACCTCGAGGCCTGGGAGGCGTTCCGCCAGGCGGTCGACCACCTCGTCGCGATCTACGGGATCGGGCCCTCGCTCCTCGCGCACGACCTCCATCCGGAGTACCTCTCGACGAAGTTCGCAGAGGAGCGCGCCGCGGTCTCGGGGGAGCAGCTCTTCCCGGTCCAGCATCACCACGCGCACGTGGCGTCTTGCCTGGTCGACGCCGGGGAGACCGGTCCCGTGGTCGGCGTGGCCTTCGACGGGCTCGGCTACGGAGTGGATGGAACGCTCTGGGGCGGGGAGCTGCTCGTCTGCGATCTCGATGGCTTCCGGCGCGCCGGTCACCTCCTCGGGGTCCCGATGCCCGGTGGGGTCGCCGCCGTCCGGGAGCCCTGGCGGATGGCCCTCGCCTGGTCGCTCGTGGCGGGGGGCGTGGAGCTGGCCGGGCTCGCGGCGGAGCGCTTCGAGCCCGGGTGGGGAGCGCTCGTCCGGCCGACCGGAGCCGGCCGCTTTCCGTTCACCAGCTCGGTCGGTCGGCTCTTCGACGCGACGGCGGCACTCGTCGGTCTCCGACGCCGCGTCTCCTACGAGGGCCAGGCGGCCATCGAGCTCGAGATGGCGGCACGAACCCGCTCCGCGGGTACGGCGAGACACTACGAGGTGGCCGTCGAGCTCGGCGACGAGGTCCTCCTGGACCCGCGGGGGCTCGTGGCGGCAGTCGTGGCGGACTCGCGAGCCGGCGTCGACACCGCCGCCATCGCGCGTGGTTTCCACGAGGCGCTGGCCGGCGCAAGCGCGGCGGCAGCCGCGGAGGTCGCCTCACGAGCGGGTCTGGGCACGGTCGCGCTGACAGGCGGCGTCTTCCAGAACGTCCTACTCGGCGAGATCCTCGGCAGTCGTCTCGAGCAGCTCGGACTACGCGTGCTCCGCCACCGGCGGATCCCGCCGAACGACGGAGGCATCAGCATCGGCCAGGCAGCCATCGCGGCGACGGCGACGGAGAGGCCCGCCGCCTGCTCCGACGACCGGCGGCGCCAGCTTCGGCCGATGTCGAGGCGCTAGCCCTCGAACGCGACCTCGCCGGGCAGGGCGCGACCGTCCGGGCGGTCCGGTGTCGGCGTCGGCGTGCCGAGGCGTGCCGGCTCGGGGAGCGGGTCGGCCGGAGCTGGGGACGGGGCCGCGCCACCCGGGCTGGCCCCGATCCCGACACCGTTGGCGCCAGGGCCGGCGGTCCCGGGGGCCACGGCGAGGGCGGCACCTTCCCGCCGTGACCCGCGGGGTCCTTCGCCGCCGGGTCGGTGGTGCAGGAGGCGGGTTGCCGAGAGCACCGCCGCGATCGCCATGAAGGCCATCGAGGAGTAGAAGGCCGCGTGGATCCCGCTCGCGAAGGCCGTTGCGAGGTGGGTGTCGAGCTTCGTGGTGCCGACGAAGATGGCGAAGGCGAGCTCGCGGGGGATCGAGTGGGCGGCTACCAGGATGGCGACCGAGAACGAGAAGACCATGCCGATGTTCGAGAAGGTCCGCAGCAGTCCGGACGCCGTGCCGAAGGACTTCCCCGGCGAAGCCGCCATGACCGCCGCGTTGTTGGCCGGGAAGAAGCCGCCGGAGCCGATCCCGTTCACCGCGGCCGCGACCACGATCACCCAGAGCGGCGTGGCGAGCGTGAGCTGGGCGTAGATCGCGAGTGCGACGATCTCGATCGCGAGGCCGACCGTCGCAGGCCAGACGGGTCCGAAGCGGTCCGCCAGACGGCCGCCGAACGGTCCGACGACGCCGCCGACGAGATACCCGGGGACGAGGAGCAGGGAGGCGTCGAGCGGGCTCAGCTGGCGCGCACCCTGGAGGAACATGATGATGAGGAACAGCACCGCGAAGTTGGCGAGCTGCTGGAAGAGCGCCGCGAGGAGCGTCGGCGACATCGTCGGGATGCGGAACAACGAGAGGTTCACCATTGGTGCCTCCCGGGCCCGCTCGATGGCGAGGAACACCGCGAGCAGGACCAACCCCCCGACCAGGTAGGCGCCGATCTCGGTCGAGAACGCACTGGTCGCGAGCTTGGTGATCGCCCAGAGCACGCCGAACAGGCCGAGCCCCCCGACGACCATCCCGGCGAGGTCGAGCTTCTGGTGCTGTCGCACCCCGTTGTCGTGGAGCACCTTGAGCGCGAGCGCGAACGCGAGGATCCCCGCTGGCACGTTGATCCAGAAGATCCAGCGCCACGACAGGTAGGTGATGATGACCCCGCCGAGGAGGATCCCGAGGATCGCCCCGACGTTCCACCCGACGGCGTTGAAGCCGTAGGCACGTCCGCGCCGCTCGGCCGGGAAGGTGTCGGCGATCACCGCACCGGCGTTGGCAGAGATGAGCGCCCCGCCGACGCCCTGGATCGCCCGGAAGGTGATGATCGTGGCCTCGTTCGTCGCGAGCGCGCAGAGCGCGGAGCCGACGATGAAGACCAGGAAGCCGGCCTCGTACATCCGGACACGGCCGAACATGTCCCCGAGGCGGCCGACCTGGGTGGCGAGGAGCGTGATGACGAGCAGGTAGCCGATCACGACCCAGATGATCCCGGAGAGTGGCACGTGGAGCGCCCGCTCCATCTCGGGCAGTGCGAGCACCACGATCGTGGTGTCGACGGCCGCCATCAGGACCCCGATCACGATGACGAGGAGGGCGAGGCCGGTGTGCGACACCGCCGTTGCGGCGCCGTTGCTCCCTCCGCCGTTGGCCGAGACCGGGGCGACCGTTCCTCCCCGACCGGCCGTGTCTGCCGGGCCGTCCAAGCGCACGCGTTCGCTCACCACACCCTCCTCGAGTCCTCCCCACTACCTACGTCCAGCCCGGCCGGGATGTTCCGCGGTGCTCAGCCGGGGCTCTTGCGCCGGGCTCCTGGCCCCGAGCCGTGCCTGCGCTGCTCCTCCGCTGGCGGCCTGTCTCTCCGCTGGCCCTCCGCTGGCCTGCTGTCTCCCTGGCTCGGCCCCGTCTCCCGGCCGGACCCCTCCCCGGCTCCTACCCTCCCGACGACGCAGGCCTGCCCTCCCGACGACGCAGGCCTGCCCTCCCGACGACGCAGGCCTGGCCGCGTCCGTGTGGGCAGGTCCAGGGGCACTCATCTGTCCGTGTATCTTTAGCGTAGTGAAAGATTCGGGAGAGTCGGAGTCGGCCGCGCCGGGCGACGCCGTGCCGAAGCGGGGGTGGATCCGCCGGCTCGCACCGTTCGTCCTGGCCCACCGCCGCCTCGCGGTCGGGGCACTTGCCGGGGCGGTGATCGGGATGGGCATCGCGGCGCTCATCCCGCTCGTCGAGCGTCAGATCGTCGACGGCGTGCTCGTCGCCCACCACGGCGGGCTCGCCTTCCTGATCTTCCTCCTCGTCGGTGGGGCTGCGCTCGCCTTCGGCGCGGCGTACGTGCGTCGCTTCCTCGGCGGGCGGCTCGCGCTCGAGGTGCAGAACGACCTCCGCACCGCGATGTTCGAGCACCTCCAGCGTCTCGACGCGGCTCGGCACGACGAGCTCGCGACCGGGCAGCTCGTCGGGCGCGCAACCTCCGACATCAACCTGCTCCAGGGGCTCTTGTCCTTCACGCCGGTCATGATCGGCAACGTCGTCATGCTCGCCATGGCCCTCGGCGTCATGCTCTGGCTCTCGCCACTGCTCGCCCTGGTCGTCCTCGTCGCCGTCCCGGCCATTGCCGTGGTCTCGCTCCGGCTCCGCAGCACCGTCTTCCCCTCGGCGTGGGAGGCCCAGCAGCGTCTCGGCGAGGTGACCCAGGTCGTGGACGACGCGGTCACCGGCGTCCGCGTGGTGAAGGCGTTCGGCCAGGAACACCGGGAGCTGGACCGCCTCGAGGCGGTGACGACAGGGCTCTACCAGAGCCGGGTGCGGACCGTGCGCCTCCAGTCCGGCCCGCAGGCACTCCTCTCGACGATCCCGACACTCGCCCAGGTCGGGGTGCTCGCCCTCGGCGGCTGGCTGGCGCTGCGGGGGGACCTGAGCCTCGGGACGTTCCTCGTCTTCTCCACCTACGTCGTGCAGCTCGTCGCGCCGGCCCGCCAGCTCGCGGC
>JAJYGW010000118.1 GCA_021790615.1 Actinomycetes bacterium
CGCTCACGCCGACTCCGCCGCGTCGGTGCCACCCCTGCCATCTCCTCGGGCCATGTCCCCCGCGCCCGTCACGGAAGGTCCTCGACGGTGACCCGGAACCCACGAGCCCGGAGCACCTCGGCGAGGCCGGTGGCTGCCGGGGCGTCGACGACGAGCAGCAGGAGACCCCCATCGCGCTCGGCAGAGTGCGCGATCTCGAGGTCGAAGAGGTTCACGCCGCGCTCACCTGCACAGGTCGTGACGGCCGCCAGCACACCCGGCTCGTCGGGCACGACCACCCGCAGCTCGGCGAGGTGCTCCGCGAGCCGAGCGCCGGTGGGCAGGTGACGACGAGTCCGCCGGGCCGCGGCCAGGACGTCGAACAGCCGCCCGCGATCCGCCGCCGCGACGAGGGAGCGCAGCTCGGCGAGCTGGCCCTCCAGGTCGTCGAGGGCGGCGAGGATCGCGGGGGCATTCGCAGCGCAGACGTCCGGCCAGATCCCGGGATGCCCGGCAGCGATCCGCGTCATGTCGCGAAACCCGCCGGCGGCGAGGCGCATCAGGACCGGTTGCTCGGCCGCTGCCGCCGCAGCCTGGCGGACGAGGGCGGCGGCGACGAGGTGCGGGACGTGCGACACCACCGCCACCAGCTCGTCGTGGCGCTCAGGCGGGAGCGCGACCACCTCCGACCCGAGCGCTGCGCAGACGTCCCGCACGCGGGCAAAGGCCTCGGGCGCCGTCCGCTCCGTCGGGGTGAGGACCCAGGTGGCGCCGGTGAAGAGCCCGGCGACCGCACCCTCGAGACCATCCGCCTCGGACCCGGCCATCGGGTGGCCCCCGACGTAGCGCGGGTCGTCGATCGCTCGGGCAAGGGGCGCCTTGACCCCGGCCACGTCGGTGACCACTGCCTCCGAGCCGAGCCACGAGAGCGCCTCGCGAACCGCGCCCTCGACCGCTCCGAGTGGCGTCGCAACCACGACCAGGTCGGCGCCGGCATCCCGACCGAGCACGTCGACCGCGCCCACCTCGAGCGCCCGAGCCTCCCGGGCGGGGTCGCGGTCGATACCCGAGACCTTCCAGCCGAGGCTCCGGAGCGACAGGCCCACGGACCCACCGATCAAGCCGGTGCCGACGACGACGGCGCGACCGGGCACGGCCGCGGGAAGTGTCACCGCCGGCCCTGCCCCAGAGGCTCGGTCAGGGAGGTCATCCCGGGCACCGCCCGGTCCCCGCTCGCTCAGTCGGGGAGGTCATCCCTGAGCCCCTTCGCTCCCTCCAGGTAGACGTGGTGGAGCGCTGCCCGCGGGAGCGCCGACTCGCAGTGCACGAGCACCCGGATGCAGCGCGGGGTGCCGTTCACGACGGCCAGCTCCCGGGCGCACAGCAGCGGCACGTCACCGAGCCCGAGGGCCCGGGCGGGCTGCGCCGGGAAGAGCGAGACCACGTCCTCGGTCGCCGTGAGGACGATGCTCACGAGATCGTCGTGGGAGACGCCGTTCCGCGCCAGCAGCGTGGTGAGCAGCGCCTGCACCCGCTCCGTGATCTGGGAGGGCACGTCTGCGTCCACGGTCGTCGCGCCCCTGAGCGCACGCAGAGCCATTGCGAGGGCATGCTACCGGGGCCGCTCCGGGCCCAGACGAGCGGGCAGGAGCCAGAGCCTGGCTGGGGTCCGCTCCGGGAGAGGGCGACCCCGGCGGCCGCCGAGCGGGAGCGACGACCGGGCCGGGGTCCGCTCGGCCGGCCGTAGCGCCCCTACGGTCGGCGATCCGTCCTGCGCCCGGACGCCGCCGCCTCGAGGGCGCGCACCTCCGCGATGCTCAGGGCCCGCCATGCCCCCGGCGCGAGCCCGGAGCCGGTGAGCGGCCCGTAGCGCACGCGCACCAGGCGTCGCACCGGGTGACCGACCGCGGCGCACATGCGGCGGACCTGCCGGTTTCGCCCTTCGTGGAGGGTGATCCGGAGGAGCCCGGGTGCGGGCTGCGACACCTTGGCCGGTGCCGTGAGGCCGTCGTCGAGCTCGACACCTTCCCGCAGTGCGCGCAGCGCCCCCGGCCGGGGATGGCCGACGACTTCGGCGAGGTAGACCTTCTCGAGCCCGCCGGACGGGTGCGCGCACCGCTGCGCCAGCTCACCGTCGTTGGTGAGGAGGAGCAGCCCCTCGGTGGCGGCGTCCAGGCGGCCGACGGGAAAGACGCGCGGTTCGTCGGGCACCAGATCGAGCACCTTGGGCCGGCCGAAGGGATCGGCGGCGGTCGTGAGGACCCCTGGGGGTTTGTTGAGGAGGTAGTGGACGAGCCCGGGCCGGACGCCGATGGGCACGCCGTCCACGCTCAGTTGGTCACGCTCCACCACCACCCGCTGGCCCAGGTGGGCGGGCGCGCCGTTCACGGTCACCCGGCCGTCCTCGACGAGGAGCTCACAGGCCCGCCGGCTCCCGAGACCCGCCCGGGCCAGGACCTTCTGGACACGCTCACCGTCGGGCGTCTCGGCCTCGCGAGCCGGGCGTTGGACCGCGCCGGCAGCCGCGCCGGCAGCCGGGCTCGCCTGCGGGGCGGGTGGGCTCACCGTTGCCGGAGCTCCCCTTCGAGCGCTTCGACCTCGGCCGCCGAGGGCACGAAATCCCCGAGCGGCGGGAGCTCGTCGAGGGACGCGATCCCGAGGCGCTCCAACAGGGCCGGCGTCGTCGCGAACAGGGCCGCGTGGCCCGGGCCAGGGTCGTGGCCGACGACGGCGACGTAGCCCCGTTGCACCAGGGTCCGCAGTGCTCCCTCGGCGTCGACGCCGCGGACCTCGGAGAGCTGCGCCCGCGAGATCGGCTGCTTGTAGGCGACGATCGCAAGCGTCTCCACCGCTGCCGGCGAGAGTCGCGCGGGACGGCTGGCCACGACGAAACGTTCCACCACGTCGTGGCAGTCCGGATGGCTCTGGAAACGCCACCCTCCTGCCACCTGGCGCAGCACGAAGCCGCGCCCCTCGGACTCGTAGCGGCTCGCCATCGACCCGAGCAGCGCCTCGACGTCGGCCTCGCCCCGCTCGAGCAGCTCCGCCAGGGCGGCAGCTGGCACCGGCCCCTCGGCGACCAGGAGCACCGCCTCGACCGCGCGCCGCTCCGCCTCGTCCAAACCGCCCCGATCGTCCGAGCCCGCGGGGTCCTCCGGACCGGCCCCTGGCCCCGGTCGCGGATCGCCGGCCGTCATGCCCACCCGAGCCGGCTGATCGCCTCGTCGGGGTCCTCGCCGAGCCAGCTGAGCCAGAGGGTGCCGAGCGCCTCCGGCTGGTCGAGCTCGACGAGACGCTCCCGATAGAGCACGAGCACGGCCACGAACGCCACGGCGACCTCGACCCGGTCGAAGCCCGAGACGGCCTCGGCGAAACGCTCCCGGCCGCGCCCGGCCAGCCTGCGGGCAAGCGTCGACCCGGTGCGCTCGAGCGATGCCGTGAGGGGCGCGAGGTGCGCCGTGTCGACTACTGGGGGTGGCGGTGGGAAGAGCACCGCCTGCGCGCGCCGAGCAAGGGTTCCTGCGTCGACCGACGCAGGAAGCTCCGCCACGACACCGTCGACCCAGTCCTCCGCCGGTGCCCGGCGGGGGAGGCTCCGCGCCGCCTCCTCGGCAAGAGCCTCGAGGGCGGCACCGGCCCGGCGGAAGGCGCTGTTCTCCACGACGCGTGCGAGCAGCGCATCCCGGTCCGTCCGGACGAGCTCATCGAGCTCCAGCTCGCTCCCGCGGGCCACGAGTCGACGAGCCTTGAGCGCGGCGAGCGCCGCGGCGAGCACGGCCATCTCGCTCGCGTCCTCGAGCGGGAAGCCCTCCCCGGTGGCCGGCAGGCCGTCCACGAACGTGCCGACGAGCTCGGCCACCGACAGCGCCCAGAGGTCGACCCGCCCGTCGAGAACGGCCTCCACCAGGCGCTGGAGGGGTCCCTCGAAGACGGGGGTCCGCACGGCCAGCACCACGGGCGCGACCCTACCGGCCTCGGTCGGGGCGTTGGTGGACCGCCACGCCGTGCCCGGCGCAGCCCGGTGCAGCGCCGCTCCGCTCGGCTCCGGGGGTGACCGTTAGCATGACGCCCCATGAGTCGCGTCCTCTCCGGGGTCCAACCGTCCGGCAGCCCCCATCTCGGGAACTACCTGGGCGCGTTCTCGCACTGGGCGCGGACGCAGCACGAGGACGACTCGTTCTTCTTCGTCGCCGACCTCCACGCCCTCACCCTGGCGCACGACCCTGCGGTCCTCGAGCGCCGGACCCTCGAGCTGGCGACCACGCTGCTGGCCTGTGGCCTGGACCCGGACGTCTGCACCCTCTTCGTCCAGAGCCACGTGCCCGAGCACACCCGACTCTCCTGGCTCCTCGAGTGCACGGTCACCTTCGGCGAGCTCTCCCGCATGACGCAGTTCAAGGACAAGGGGCGGGGCGACGCGACGGTACGCGCCGGGCTCTTCACGTACCCGGCGCTGATGGCCGCCGACGTCCTGCTCTACGACGCCGACGTCGTGCCCGTCGGGGACGACCAACGCCAGCACCTCGAGCTGACCCGCGACCTCGCGGAGCGGTGGAACCGGCGGTACGGGACGGTCTTCGTGGTCCCGCGCGCCGGCGTGCCTCCCGTCGCCGCACGGGTGATGGACCTCCAGGAGCCGACCGCGAAGATGTCCAAGTCTGGGCCGTCCGCGGCCGGGACCATTGCGCTCGCCGACCCACCCGACGTCGTCCGTCGCAAGATCGCCCGCGCCGTCACCGACTCCGACGGCGAGGTGCGCTACGACCCGGCGACCAAGCCGGGACTGTCGAACCTGCTCGAGCTCCTCGGCGCGACCACGGGTGAGCGCCCCGCCACCGTGGCCGAGCGCTACGACCGCTACGGGCCCCTCAAGGCGGATCTCGCCGACGCACTCGTCGAGCTGCTCACCCCGATCCAGGCCCGCCTCGCCGAGCTCGCCGCCGACCCCGGCACGGTCACCGCCGTGCTGGCCAAGGGTGCGACCAAGGCGGGGGAGGTCGCCGCCGCGACGTACGAACGAGCCCGGCGCTCGGTCGGCCTGCTCGACCCCTGAGCCTGCCACCGGAACAACCGGACCTGCCGAGCGCCCCCGGGGCCTGCCGGACCGACAGTGCCTGCCGGACCGACAGTGCCCGCCGCCCAGCAGCCGGGCCACGAAGCTCAGGTGGGATCCCCGCCCGCGCAGCCCGGCCGATGGGACCCACCGGCGAGCATCGCCCCGCACTCGGGGCAGACCAGGTGGAGCCAGCACGCCGGCTCGCCGCCTTCGTCCTCGGGCTCGTCGATGTCGCAGAGCGGGCAGTCGAGCGGCGTGCCGATGCGCCCGTTGCGGGCTCGGTCGTCGGTCACCCACTCGCGGAGCTGGAACGGCGGCCGGTGCCGGACGTGCTGGGAGTGCCCGCAGGAGAGCCGGGCGACCCAGTCGCCGCCCGCATCCCGGTCGAAGCCGGTGATCGTTCGCTCCACACGCCCAGGCTAGGCCCCGTACCCAGGCGGGGCGGGACCCCGTGGC
>JAJYGW010000209.1 GCA_021790615.1 Actinomycetes bacterium
GCGGGCGAACAGCCTGAAAGAGGCGATCAACCTGTACGGCGAGGCGGTCACGAACGCCTCGAAGCAGCGCGCGGAACAGCTGCAGGCGGCCCTGCGTGACCACGACGAGGCGATGTCGCGGGCGACCGCGGTGTTCGAGGATGCGTTCGAGGCAGCAGACGAGCTCTTGTCTGCGGGTGCTCTCGGGGAGTCGTCACCTTCAGGGGGCGAGACCGAGGAGGCGTCCCAGCAGCACGGCGAACCTGAGGACAGGCCCGCCAAGACCGCCGGCTAGCTAGGAGCTGGCGTCGGCGGCGCGGGAGCGCTGCCGCGCGTGCCGCCGGCCCGATTTGATCGTCCACCGCCCGTATTCATGACTCGGGTCGGCCGGCGACTAACCTGGTGAAGCTCATGTTCGAGACGCTCACCGATCGATTCGAGGGAATCCTCACGCGCCTGCGCAGCCGCGGACGCCTCGGCGATGCCGAGGTCGACGAGGTCCTGCGCGAGATCCGCGTCGCCCTGCTCGAGGCCGACGTCAACCTCGGCGTCGTCCGCGACCTCATCGAGCGGATCCGCGAGCGCTGCACCGGCGCTGAGCTGTCGAAGAGCCTCACGCCTGCCCAGCAGGTCATCAAGATCGTCAACGAGGAGCTCACCGCCACTCTCGGAGGCGAGTCGCTCAAGATCACCTACGCCTCCCGGCCACCGACCGTGATCCTGCTCGCCGGCCTACAGGGGTCGGGGAAGACGACCGCCGCGGCATCGCTCGCACGCTGGTTCAAGCAGCAAGGCCGGAATCCGCTCCTCGTCGGTGCCGACCTGCAGCGTCCCGCCGCCGTAGAGCAGCTGCGGGTTCTCGGGCGTGGCGTCGGGGTCACCGTGTTCTCGGAGCCGACGGAGGCGGTGGCCGTCGCCCGGGCTGGCCTGGCCGAGGCCGAGCGGATCGGGCGTGACGTGCTGATCGTCGACACGGCCGGCCGGCTGCACATCGACGTCGAGCTCATGGACGAGGTGCGGCGCATCTCGGACGCCATCGAGCCGCGCTACACCTTCTTCGTCGTCGACGCGATGACCGGCCAGGACGCCGTCAACACGGCCGAGGCGTTCAACGAGGCGCTCTCTCTCGACGGCGTGATCCTCACGAAGGTGGACGGCGATGCCCGAGGCGGCGCGGCCCTCTCGGTCAAGCAGGTCGTGGGTTGCCCGATCGCGTTCGTGTCGACGGGCGAGCGCGCCGCCGACTTCGAGCTGTTCCACCCAGATCGACTCGCCAGCCGCATCCTCGGCATGGGCGATGTGCTCTCGCTCATCGAGAAGGCAGAGCGCGAATACGACCAGCAGGTCGCCGAGAAGGCGGTCGAGCGGCTACAGGCGGGGCGCTTCACCCTGGACGACTTCCTCGAGCAGATCCAGCAGCTGAAGAAGATGGGTCCCCTCAGCGGCGTGCTCGGAATGCTGCCCGGCGTGCCGAAAGAGGTGAAGAACGCCAAGATCGACGACCGCGACGTCGGCCGCATCGAGGCGATCATCCACTCGATGACACCGATCGAGCGGGACGATCCGGCGATGCTCGACGGCTCCCGGCGCCTTCGCGTCGCGAACGGGAGCGGCACGACGACGACCGAGGTCAACAACCTGCTGCGGCAGTTCAAGGAGATGCAGAAGGTGATGAAGTCGCTGCCGATGGGCCGCATGCTCGGCGGCGGCGGGGGTGCCGCCCGCTCGAAACGGCAGGGCAGCCGCAAAGGCAAGAAAGGCGGCCGCGTCACGCCGTCTGCGCGCCATCGGTAGCAGGGCGCGCGAGCATGTCGACCGCGTCGACCATCATGAAGTCGACCACCACGAAAGAGAGAGACAACCAGTGAGTGTGAAGCTCCGCCTCATGCGGGTGGGCAAGAAGAAGCAGCCGACGTACCGCATCGTCGTCGCCGACAGCCGGTCGCCGCGAGACGGCCGCTTCATCGAGATCGTGGGCACCTACGCGCCGCGCTCCGAGCCATCCGAGATAAACGTGAAGAACGAGAAGGCCCTCGAGTGGCTGCGCAAGGGAGCTCAGCCGACGGAGACGGTGAGGAAGATCCTCAAGATCTCTGGAGTCTGGGGCGAGTACGAGGCCGCAAAGCCCGAGAAGAAGGTGGCGACCCGCACCCGCGCGCGTGCGGGCGACAGCAAAGCGACGAAGAAGACGGCGTCCGCGGCCGCCGCCTCGGCGCGGTCCTGAGCCCGATGTCGGACCACGAAGGAGACGCACCGGCCTTCGAGCAGCCGGACTTCTCGAAGTTCGCCGGCGAGGGCGACGGCGAGGGGAACGACGACGGTGGCGACGCCGGCGAGCCTGAGCCCGGATACGCGGAGGACAACGAGGGAAACGAGACCGACAGCGGCAGCCGGGCGGCGGCAGTGCTCGAGCACATCGCCACGTCGATCGTCTTCGAGAAGGAGGCCGTGCTCGTCGAGGAGCGAGAGAACCGCGGCCAGCTACGCCTCTCGCTGCACGTCGCGCCGTCCGACATGGGGCGGATCATCGGGCGCCGCGGCCGTACGGCCCAGGCGGTGCGGACGCTCGTACGAGCTGCCGCAGCCGCTGACGGTCACGACGCCTTCGTCGACATCGTCGACTGACGCTCTTGCCCGGGCCCGGCGACTGACGGCCTTGCCGGCGCCGACATCGCCGACATCGCCGACCGACGGCGAGTCGCTCCTCGAGGTCGGTCATGTGGGCCGCGCCCACGGGCTGGCGGGGGACGTCGTCGTCCACCTCGTGTCGAACCGTCCCGAGCGCGTGCGGCCCGGTTCGGTGCTGCAATTGCGGGAAGCGGACGCCGGAGCAAGCCACCTGCGAGACGTCCGGGTGGAGGCCTCCCGTCCCCAGCAGCGCCGGATGATCGTGCACTTCGAGGGCGTGTCGACTCGGGAGGCGGCCGAGCAGCTGCGCGGGTCGACGCTCTATGGACGGCCGATCGCCGACCCGGAGGCACTGTTCGCGCACGAGCTGATCGGCCTCGAGGTCGTCGAGGTCTCGGGCCGCTCGCACGGGAAAGTGGCCGCGCTGCAAGCGAATCCCGCCAGCGACCTCTTGGTGGGGGAGGAGGGGTGGTTGGTGCCGCTTCGTTTCGTCGTGGAGCGGGACGGGCACCGGATCGTGGTCGACGTGCCCGAGGGGTTGTTCGAGTGAGCGAGGTGCGGCACGAGCCGAGCCTCCGGGTCGACGTGCTCACGATCTTCCCCGAGGTAGTGGCGGCGTACTGCGAGACGAGCATCGTCGGCCGCGCCCAGCGGGCGGGGCTCGTCGAGGTGCGCGTCCATGATCTCCGTGCCGCCGCGCAGGACCCTCACCGCTCCGTCGACGACTCACCATTCGGCGGCGGCGCCGGGATGGTGCTGGCGCCGGGTCCGGTGTTCGCCGCCGTCGAGATGATCCGGCCGGCCCGGCCGCTGTACTTGATGTCGCCGGCAGGGCAGCGCTTCGATCAGGCGGTGGCGGAGACGCTCGCCGGCCGAGGTGCGTTCTCGCTGCTGTGCGGCCGCTACGAGGGGGTCGACCAGCGCATCGCCGATCACCTCGTGGACGGCGAGCTGTCGCTCGGGGACTTCGTGCTCGCCGGTGGCGAGCTCGCTGCTCTCGCGATCGTCGAGGCGACGTCCCGCCTGGTCCCCGGCGTGCTCGGCAACGAGGAGTCGACCGGCGACGAGAGCTTCGCCGGCGGGCTGCTCGAGTACCCGCAGTACACGCGCCCGGCAGAATTCCGCGGGTGGAGGGTTCCCGAAGTGCTCCTGTCGGGAGACCACGGCCGAGTCCACCGCTGGCGGCGAGCCCAGGCGCTGCGCCGGACGCTCGACCGGCGACCCGACCTGATCGACGCCCGGGGTGGGCTCTCGGACGCCGAGCGCCGGCTGCTCGAGGAGTTCGGTCTCGCCGACGGCTGACCCGGGGTCGGCCGGCGCTGCGGCGGCGCCGCAGCGGCCCCCGGCCGGGGCTGCGGTGCTGCCGTCCGCGGCCCCTCCCCGGCCCGGCTAATCTGGACGGGCCAGGAGCACGGGCCAGACCTGCTTCGGAGGCCTGCTCTGCACGTCCGACGACCTGCGCCGACTTGCCGAGCCGGCTCCCGTCGACCGACACCCGTCCATCGTCCGAGGAGCGAGAGCTGCCATGAACCCGACCGATCTCGTCGACCGCGCCAGCTTGCGCGACGACGTTCCCGAGTTCTCTCCGGGTGACACCCTGAAGGTGCACGTCCGGGTCGTGGAGGGTAACCGCGAGCGGGTGCAGGTCTTCCAGGGGGCCGTCATCCGCCGCCAGGGCGGTGGTGTGCGCGAGACCTTCACGGTGAGGAAGGTGAGCTTCGGCGTCGGCGTCGAGCGCACGTTCCCCGTGCACTCGCCGATGATCGCCAAGATCGAGCGCGTCACCGAGGGAGACGTGCGGCGGGCGAAGTTGTACTACCTGCGGGACCGCATCGGAAAGGCGGCCAAGATCAAAGAGAAGCGCACACTGACCCGCTGATGAGCGCCGAGGAGGACCTCGACCAGTTCGAGGCAGAGGTCGAGCTCGCGCTGTACCAGGAGTACCGCGCGGTGCTCCCGATGTTCCGCTACGTGGTGGAGACGGAGCGTCGTTTCTATCTGGCGAACGAGGTGAAGGTCACGCCGCATTCGTCATCGGGGGCCACGTATTTCGAGGTCGAGCTGAGCGACGCGTGGGTCTGGGACATGTACCGGCCGGCTCGTTTCGTGGCGTCCGTGCGAGTCGTCACCTACAAGGACGTCAACGTCGAGGCGCTGGGGGACAAGGAGTCCTAGGACCCGAGCTGGCGGCCTCCAGGCCCTGCCAGGTCCCTCCGCCAGCGCCTCCGGCTTTTCAGGTCTTCCAGGGGCCGGTCCGGCTCACGACGCTGACTGGCAGGCAGAACGCATCGTTTCTGGCGCGATTTGGCTGCCACTTTGCGTGGTTAGCGCGCCCGACCCGCCGAGAAACGGAGCCCCACCCCGTGCCAACCCCCCACCCCCACGAGCTCGGGTGCGGCGGGGGGGGAATGGCTGCATCCTGGTACGTCGAGCGCGGATACGAGATCCTCGCCCGCAACTGGAGGTGCCCGGCGGGCGAGGCGGACCTCGTCCT
Organism: Actinomycetes bacterium; assembly: GCA_021790615.1. The sequence continues at coordinate 5,102 of JAJYGW010000209.1, forward strand.
GCGGCGTGGCCGCCTGCTCGTCGTCTGCGAGGTGAAGACCCGCTCGGGGACGGGTTACGGCACGCCGGCCGAGGCTGTCGGTCGGCAGCGCCAGCGGCGCCTCAGGAGGACGGCTGCGATGTTCCTCGAAGCCGAGCGTGAGCGGGCGGAGGGGTTCAGGGGGAGAGGGATCCGCTTCGACGTGGCCGAGGTGCTCGGGGGCGTCGTGACCGTGATCGAGGACGCGTTCCGGGACTGACGCCCTCGAGCGCTGTCGAGCTCTCGGGCGGTCGTGGCTCAGGCCTGGTCGCCGAGCCGAGGAGCAGGTGGTGGAGGTGGCGGCGGAGGTGGCGGTGGTGGTGGCGGAGGAGGCGGAGGCGGT
>JAJYGW010000248.1 GCA_021790615.1 Actinomycetes bacterium
CGTGCCCACCGAGATCAGCGTGTCCATCGTCGCAGCGAGGTGGCGCGCGTTTGCCACGGCGGCGCGGTGGAATGGCCAGCCGCTGTAGAACACGATGGGCGTGGCGAGAGCAAGAGACATGTACTCCCAGCCCGGAGGGCGTGTCGCGCCGACCCACGCGAACAGCACCAGGGGCACCGTGAGGACGGCGGCCACGCCGAGCCGGCGGCGGTAGGGTCGCGCCGGGTTGCCGTCGGGCACGTCCTCGGGCAGCGCAGCGTGGTAGCCGGCCGCCTCGACGGCGCGAATCAGGTCGTCGAGGCCGACCTGCGTGGGGTCGAACGCAACAGCGGCGTGCTCGCTCGCGTAGCTGACGGAGGCAGCGACGCCGTCCAGTCGGTTCAAGCGCTTCTCGATCCGCGTCGCGCACGAAGCGCAGGTCATCCCCTCGATCGCCAGTTCGACGCGCTCCTCCTGCCCGGCGACGGTTGCCATCATGTCGCCTCGTAGCCCGCCTCTTCGATCGCAGCGCGGAGCACTCGGTCGTCGAGGCCCTCGCCGGCGACCGTGACGACCTTCGAGTCGAGGTCGACGTCGACGGCCGTGACGCCGGGGACCGATCGCAGCTCCCCGCCCACCGCTCTCGTGCAGTGGTCACACGTCATGGCGGGCACTGTGTACGTCAACGTCTGGGTCATGTTCGACCTCTCTCGTCCGTGTCGTGCGAGTATACCCCACTGGGGTAAATCTCGGCGAGAGCCCCGGGACGTCAGTCGCAGTCATCAGCCTGGACATGTGCCTCTTCGTGTCCTCGTGCGTCCGTGTCCTCGTGCGTCCACGGGACGGAGCGTCGCGAGAGGAGGGCGGCAGGGAGAGCACTGCTCGAACTGCGGTAGATTCCCGCGTCGGTAGATTCCCGCGTCCGTCGTGCCGCTCGACGCGTGTCGCGCCCGGTGGGAGACGCCGTCCGTCCCTTCGGCGGACCGCTGGACGCGCAGCTGGCAGCTGGCAGCTGCGTGCCGGGCTGCCGGGCATCGCCCCAGGAACGGTCGGGGCCAAGCAGGATCGGAGCCTTCCAGGACATCCCGTGGCGAAGCCACATGTGCGCAGGGAGGTGAACGGTTGTTCTCGGGGCATCGCTTTGTGGTAGCTGACTCCCCGCCCGCTTCAGCGCCCGGGGGCGTACGTGTCGGCGCGTCGCGCGTCACGCGGCCCCGGGGGACATCCCGGGGTGGTCACGAGAGCGAGCTCGGCGCTAGAACGTGGGTCGCTCGCCGAGCGCACGGAGGTGCGTATCCTTTCTGGCCGCCGGCGGGCAGGCCCCGCGGAGGACCGCCCGCGGCGAGCCGAGGAGGAGCGATGGGCGAGAGCGGGAGAGCTTGACGAGCGGTGGCCCGGCGACGACGAGCCGCCGGCCGATCGCACCCGAGGACGTCGCGCGGCTGCCCGCGCCGGGGATGGCCGTGCCTTCGCAGGTCGCCTTCTCTCCCGGCGGCCATGTCCTCACCTACCTCTACAGCGTGGACGGCTCCCTCGAGCAGCGTCTCTTCGCGCTCGACCTCGGCGGTTCGCACTCGCCCGGCGCCGTGGCGGTCGAGGTGGCCGTCGGCGGCCCGTCCGTCGCCGAGACCGAGCTCCCGCTCGGCGAGCGGCTCCGCCGGGAGCGTGCACGCGAGGTGGCGCTCGGGATCACGACAGCGTCGTGGGCGACGGACGGCGACGCGCTGCTCGTCCCGCTCCCGGACGGCGTCCACGTGCTGCTCGGCCTCGACGGCGATCACGGCACGGCGGTCTCGCGTCTCGTCGTCGGATCTGGTGACGGCGCGCTCGCCGGCGCTCGTCTCTCCCCCGACGGCGCCCGGCTGGCATTCGTGCGCGACGGCGAGATCTTCGTGGTGGCGACCGGGGCCGGAGCCGATCCCGCACTGCAGATCACATCTTCTGCCGGGGACGGGGTGACGAACGGCCTTGCCGAGTTCGTCGCGCAAGAGGAGATGGGTCGTAGCGACGGGCTCTGGTGGGCCCCAGACGGCGCGCACCTGGCCTACGCACAGGTCGACGAACGCAGTGTCCCGGTCCTCCGGATCGTCCACCAGGGGAGCGACGAGGTGGGTCCGGACGCGGAGGAGGTCCACCGCTACCCCTATGCGGGTGGCGAGAACGCGCGTGTTCGCCTCGGTGTGGTGCCTGTGACCGGAGGCCCGACGGTCTGGATGGACACCGGAGACCCGGGTGACTACCTCGCGCGTGTCCACTGGACCCCCGCGGGCTCGCTCGTCGCCGAGATGGAGTCCCGGGACCAGAGGCAGGTCCGCGTGGTCGCCCTCGACCCTGCAAGTGGATCCGCTACGACGCTTCTCACCGAGACGTCGGCGACCTACGTCAATCTCCACGACGATCTTCGTCTTCTGAAGGACGGCACGTGGACGTGGAGCTCCGAGAGGTCCGGCTTTCGCCACCTCGAGCTGCGCTCGGCGTCGGGCGAGCTCGTGCGGGTGCTCACGAGCGGGCAGTGGCAGGTCGACGGCGTGGAGGAGGTCGACGAAGACAAGGGCGTCGTCTACTTCGCCGCCACGAAGGACGGTCCGACCGAGCGCCATCTGTACGCGGTCGGCCTCGAGGGTGGGCCGGTCCGCCGGCTCACTCCGGAGACCGGCACCCACGTCGTCGTCGTCTGTGCTCGTGCCGGTTGCTTCGTCGACCGGTACGCCTCGCTCGGCTCCCCGCCGGTCGTGCACGTGCGCTCGCTCCACGACGGCTCCCGCATGACGACGCTCCACGACCGACGCGACCCGCGGATCGACGAGCTCGGTCTGGAGCCCCCGGATCTCGTCGAGATCCCCGCCGACGACGGGACTGCTCTCCACGGCCTCTACTACGCACCGGACCCACCTCCCGCGGGTTTGCCACCACTTGCTGTGGCCGTCTATGGCGGGCCGCACGTCCAGCTGGCGAGAAACGACTGGGCTCCGACGGTCGCGCTTCGCGCACAGGCGCTCCGCCGCCGCGGCGTCGCCGTCCTCGTCGTCGACAATCGTGGCAGCGCCCGGCGCGGCGTGGCGTTCGAGCAGGCGGTGTGGCGCAATCTCGGCGATCTCGAGGTCGCGGACCAGGTCGCCGGCGTGCGGTGGGCCGCCGACGGAGGGATGTGCGACCCCGACCGCGTCGCCGTCTACGGCTGGAGCTACGGGGGCTACATGGTGCTCAGATGCCTCGAGAAGGCGCCGGGAACCTTCGTCGCCGGGGTCGCCGGAGCGCCGGTGACGGACTGGGACGGCTACGACACCCATTACACCGAGCGCTACATGGGCACGCCCGCCGACAACGCAACTGGCTACGCCGCAGCGAGCGTCCTGGGCCACGTCGGATCGATCGTCGGTGAGCTGCTCCTCGTGCACGGGCTCGTCGACGAGAACGTACATTTCCGCCACACCGCCCGGCTCGTCCAGCGGCTCGTCGCCGCCGGCAAGGACCACCGGCTGCTCTTCTTCCCCGAAGAGCGCCACCTTCCGCGCCGGCTGGAGGACAGGGCGTTCATGGAAGAGCGGATCCTCGACTGGCTCGTCACCAGGCTCGGGGTCGCGAGCGAGCCGTAGCGCGGCTCAGCTTTGCTCGAGGCGGAGGGTCCTCCACGCCGGCGCGCCCTCCTCGTCGGACTCGGCCAGGTCCACCTCGGCGACGATGGCGGCGTCGTGCCAGCCGTCCGGGTCGTCGAGGACCTGGCGGACGTGCCATCGGCCGGGGGCCTCTGTGACGGCGAACCACGCCGCGGAGCGGGCGTCGGGACCCGTGCCGATGCCCGCGCGGTGCGCGTAGTAGCTCTCGAGCACCTCGGCCCAGCCGGAGGCGTCGAGCCCACCTGGAGCCTCTGCTCCGGCGAGGCCCGCGACGTCTTGCCTTGCCGCGAGCTCGACGCGGCGGAAGGATGCGTTGCGCACCATCACCTTGAACGCCCGGGCGTTCGCGGTCACGGGGGGAGGGCTGGCGTCGCCGCCTCCGGGGTCGACGCCGAGGTCGTCCCCTGCATCGGCGGGAGCGCCGCCGATCGGTCTGCCGGCTCCCGCGTCGGCGAGTCGTTGCCACTCGTCGATGAGGCTGGAGTCCACCTGGCGGACGAGCTCGCCGAGCCACTCCGTGACGTCGAGCAGCTCCTCGGACTTCACCTCCTCGGGCACGTTGCGGACCAGGCCCTTGTAGGCGTCGGAGAGGTAGCGGAGCAGCAGCCCCTCGGAGCGTGTCAGGCCGTAGTGGGCGACGTACTCGGAGAACGTCATGGCACGCTCGTAGAGGTCTCGAGCGACGGACTTCGGCCGGATGTTGTGGTCCTGTGCCCATGGGTGGACGAGCCGGTAGGCGTCGAACAGCTCGTAGGTCCAGTCACGGAGCGGCTTCGGGTACTCGAGCTTGTCGAGCGCCTCGATCCGCTGCTCGTACTCGACACCAGCGGCCTTCAGCTCGGCGAGCGCCTCTGTCTTCACGCGGTCGAGCTGCGCGTTGAGCACGGGAACGGGGTTTGCGAGCGTCGCTTCGACGACACTGAGGACGTCGAGGGCCCACGTCGGAGAGGTCGCGTCGAGCCGGGGAACCGCTTCGAGGACGAAAGGGCTCAGAGGGCTTTCGAGGGCGAAGTCCGCCTGGAGGTCGCGCGTGACTCGGATCCGGCGACCCTTCTCGTCGGGAGCGTCGAGGCGCTCGAGTGCTCCGACGGCGACGAGCGAACGATAGATCGCGACGCTCTGGTGCACCAGCCGTCGTCGCAGAGCGAGCGGCTCGTCGTTGTGCTTGACGAGCGCAGCGAGCGCGGCACAGCCGTCGCCCGGCCGATCTAGCACGTTGAGCAACGTCGAGTGGCTCACGCGCAGCTGGGACGTGAGGGGTTCGGGAGGGGAGGCGACGAGCCGGTCGAATACGGCTTCGTCCCAAGCGACGAACCCCTTCGGTGGCTTCGACCTGACGAGCTTGCGCGCCTTGCGCGCGTCGCCCGCCACCTTCTTTGCTGCCTGCTCGTTCTCGACGACGTGCTCGGGTGCCTGGACGACGACGAGGCCGGAGGTGTCGTAGCCAGCTCGGCCCGCACGGCCTGCAATCTGGTGCAGCTCCCGGGCGCTAAGCAGGCGTGAGGTCGCTCCGTCGTACTTCGCGAGACCCGAGAGCACCACGGTGCGCAGGGGAAGGTTGACCCCGACGCCGAGGGTGTCCGTCCCTACGACCACCCGGAGCATGCCCGCCGTCGTCAGTCGCTCGACGAGCCGGCGGTACTTCGGCAGCATTCCCCCGTGGTGGACGCCGATGCCGTGGTGGAGCAGGCGGGAGAGGGTGCGGCCGAAGCCCGGTGCGAAGCGGAAGCCGACGAGGGCCGATGCGATCGCGTCTCGCTCGGTGCGCGTCGTGACTTGCGCGGAGGTGAGCGCCTGCGCCTGGGTGAGGACCTGCGCCTGGGTGAAATGGACGACGTAAACGGGGGCCAG
>JAJYGW010000202.1 GCA_021790615.1 Actinomycetes bacterium
GGTGGGCCGATCCTGCGGCGTGCAATATCGCGGTCTTCTCCGAGATCTACGCTCGTCCCCAACCGCTCGCCCTGCCGAGCTCGTCCACCGTCGTGGTACGGGCGGCCACGGGCACCGCCGCGCCCGCCCCGCTCTCGCCCGGCCCGGTCCCGCCGCGCCGCGCCCGCCGGCCGCGGCCACCTGGCCCTACCCACGCGGCCGCCGCGGTGGACGCCTCCGAGGGGTGTCGCCCTGCAGCACTTGATGTGCGATGCTCGTTGCTCGCGAGAGGAGGAACGAGATGCTGCGCCTGAGGGGCATTGCAATGGACACGTCCGATCCGGAGGCAATGGCCTCTTTCTGGGAGGCGGCGCTCGGCTATGAGCGGAGGGACCTTTGGGAGCCATATGTGGGGCTCCGTGATCCGACAGGCCGAGATCCACTGCTCACGGTGCAGCGCACTTCTGCTCCGACGGCGAACCATCTTCACCTGGACCTCTATTCGGACGATCCCGACGCCGAGGCCGCAAGACTGGAACGACTCGGTGCCACCGTCCTTCGCCGGTGTGAGGAGGGTGACGCGTGGTGGTGGGTCCTCGCGGATCCGACCGGCAACGAGTTCTGCATCGTGGCAGCCGACGACGCGGACCGCGCGATCTAGGGGAGGTGACGTGAACCGACGAGGAGGGGCACCGGAAGCACATCGAGCTACTCGACCCGTGCCTCACGGCGCATCCTTGGCGAGTGACAGGACTGGCGCGCCTCGTTCCCGGCCCCTAGCCGGGTCTGTGCTGACCGTCCCTGACGGCTCGAGTGGCCGCGCGCTCGACAGCAGTCCCATGGCGACCAGCTGTAAGTAGCAATCGATGACGGTATCGGGAGGAGCCATGATGCCACCCAGGCTGATAGTCACCATCGACTGCGAGGATCCGATCGGGCTCGGGAGCTTCTGGCTGGCCGCTCTCGGTTACGAGACGCTTGACGGCGACGGAGAGCCCCTCGCCTGGCTTGTGCCGCCGACCGGATCGATGGGCCCGCCGGTCTACCTGCAGCGAGTTCCCGAGCCGAAGTCAGTGAAGAACCGCCAGCACTTCGACCTGGCTTACGACGACACCGAGGAGGCGATCGTCCGGCTGGAGGGCCTCGGCGCCCGACGCCTGGGCGAGCCGTACGAGCAGTACGGCTGGTGGTGGCAGGTGATGGCCGATCCTGAGAGCAACGAGTTCTGCGTCGTGAAGGAGCTTTCGAGCTCGTAGCGGGCTTTGAGGCGCGCGACGGCGCTTCTCGCCGAGTCCACACGAGCCGGCCGTCCGACAGCCTCGCGAAGACCTGATTGCGTGACGGCTCCGAGAAGTAGAGCGTCCCGTTCGGTCCAACGGCAATTGGACCGGGCTCGAGGTCGGTGAGAAGCGTTCCGCCAGCACCTGGGACGCCGGAGGCGACCGGCCGGAACGAGCTCACGGTGGCTTTGACCACGCCGATGTACCCAGTACCGCAACCGGCAAGGATCCCTGCCGGGAACGCGTGGCGCGACCCGGGCGGGGTCATCCCGACCCAGACACTTGAGGCGCAGACGTTGCCGGAGGGAATGAACCACGGAACGGTGAAGCTGACATGAGCGACGGCGAACTCGACAGGCGACAGCGCGACGCTCGCGCTCGCTCCGGTGTCGCTCTCGCGAACCGCTGCATATGGGTACCCGCGCCGACGAAGTGAGCTCAGCCGCAGCCAGCCCGCTGGCAAGCTGCAGGCATGACCCGAGGCCCCGATGCGGGCAACGTCATGCAGCGTGAGCGGGGGACGCTCGTCGGCACTGGACGGCACTGGGCTCGCCGACCACACCGAGGCTACGAGCCAGCTCCCTTCGCAGGTGACCGGTGCCCCGGCCTGGCCGGAACGGTCGCTGAGCGAAAGAGCCGAGCTCGGCTCCGGGGGCCGCGCCCGTGCCGTGGCCATGCTCGACAGCATTGACCCTGCCAGGACTACCGGCGTTACGAGGCGCAGCAACCGCAAAGACCGCATGCTCTCAAGAAGCCTCCGACGGTCAGTTTCGCGTACGGTGGCATCGTCCACAGGGCACGGGGAGAGGAGTCCGGGAGGAGCTACTACGCTTCAACCCGACCTCTTGGAGTCAAATGACGAGCGGACCGACGACAGCGCCGGCGCGCTCTCAGCCGAACGACGGCAGTGCGAGATCGAAGATGATCTCAGGTGTCGACGCAGATCGAACGGAACCATCTGCTGTGTACGACCAGGAGGAGCTCGTGATGCGACAGTCGGTGGTGACCGCGCCGGGGCGACAGTGACGGCAACGGCCGCAGGCACCTTCGAGGTGGAAGTCACTCCGGGGCCAACGGTTGCTCCTGCTGACGACAGCGGGACACTGCCGGTTGCTCTGGGGGTGCCGGGCCGCACACGATCCTCGTGAAAGCGGAGAGGAGAGGTTCGGCGTCTCCGGGTGGTGCCGGTTGCGACGCAGTGGTGCCGGTCGATTGCTTCAAGCAGGAACCTGTCTGACCCTCGTGGGCTCGCGGTCCCGGGCTCGCGAGGCAAGGACGTACACTCGAGACGTGACCATTGCATGTGCTGACTGCGGGTGCCTGGTGGAGCGCGGCGTTCGCGTCTCCACATGCGCCATCGACGGTTGCTGCTGTAGCGAGCTTCCGACCCGCCAATCGTTGGACGACATAGCTGCGCAGGTCACGGCCGCCTTCGAAGCCCGGGACCTCGTGTCGTTTGGCGCGCTCCTGGCGGACGACGCCCGGTGGGGGGACGACGACGCTCCCAACAAGTGCCGCAGTCGGAGAGACGTGGTCGGGACCTTTGAGCGCTTGCTCGCCAGCGGTGTCAGCGGCGCCGTCACGGAGACGCGGACCGGACCCGCTGGCATCCTCTGCCACCTTCGCGTCCACTGGCCCGATCCCACCGACCCGGTGAGACGGGACGAGGTTCTCCACCTCTACCGGGTTCGCGGCGGGCAGATCGTCGCAATCGAGCCATTCGACGATCGCCTTGCAGCAGAAGCTGCCCTCGCGTCTTCCTGACGCGGTCCGGCTCCTGCTTGGGACTCGCAAGGAACCGGGTCCGGAGCCTTCATCCTCGACGACCCCGCGCAATCGCCTTGAGCCGCTCCGAAGTGTTGTCCCTCTCCTGACGCCACTCTGTCGATGATGAGCCCAGACCCCACATTCGCCTTCTCTGCCCTGCGTGGTCTCGGGTGATCATTGCCGAAACGGCCTCGGGTGGAGAGCGCCACGTCATCGAGCAAGGAAATGGTGTTCGGCCCTTGGACAGTCCTCGGCGGACACAGCGCACCCGGAAGCGAGCTCGCTCACGATCCTGGTTGGACTCTGCGCGAGGACGAGAGCATTCAGCGGGCAGGCGACCCAGCCGCCGCGCAGCGTTGAGGCCTCTTGAATGGACTTATCCAGCGCGCTCGGAGGTACTCGAAACCCCAACCTTCTGATCCGTAGTCAGATGCTCTGTCCAATTGAGCTACGAGCGCCGGCCGCTCGCGAGCAACGCACCGCAGTGCGATTGCGCCCGCTATCGAACGACAGAGTGATGGTAGCCGAGCGCAGGCGTCGCCTTGGTCGGTACGGCTAGACGAGCTCACTCGGGAGTCTGGGGAGTCGCTACCGTCTGGCAAACCGCTGGCGCCACCGGCGTGGCCGCGTTCCCGGGGGCGCGCGGGCGATTCTCGCCGCGCCATCACTATCCTGCCTGTTCACTGGTCGACCGGCGCTTGCGGCTTGACAGTCGCCGGACCCCGGGTACTGCCCTGCTCAGCTACTGAGCGGAGAGGGAGGGATTTGAACCCTCGGACCCGGTTTCCCAAGTCAACTCATTAGCAGTGAGTCCGATTCGGCCGCTCTCGCACCTCTCCTTGCCCACCACTCTAGTCGATTCTGGCCCTGCCTGGGAGCTCCGCTGTAGGAGCACAAAAAGCCCCTATATACAGGCCTTTTGGGCACTGTGGGGTCGGCCCGTGGCGGGTCGCTCAGGCCCGCTGGACAGGGCCCCGAGGGCCGCCTCATGGGAGGGCTCGATTCACCCCGGACCCATCCGATTCAACCCTGATTCAACCTCGGGATGATACGCTCGCCTCCGGTTGCAGCCTCCGGTGACTGGCTGGCCCAGCTGAGCAGCTCGCACAAGGAGGGCAGTGGTGGCTCGCGATTATCCCGATCCATGGGTCCCGAAGACCTTCTCGACGTGGATCGTCAAGGCATCGACGAGCAAGCTAGTGACCGACCGCTCCACCGGGGAGGTATGTCGCCGACGGGCCGATTGTTGGGACGTGAAGGGCAAAGCCGACGGGGTCCAGTGGCTCAAGCGGTTCCACAAGGCCGGCCTGGCCCAAGTGTGGAAGGAGCGGGCGGACCGCGAGTTCGCGCGGGGCTTGCCGTTCGATCTCGGCTCCAAACAGTTCGTCGTGCCCGAGATGCCCGAGGTGCCCGAGGCGCCAGAGGCGCCGGCACTGCTGACGGTGTTCGACCTGACCGAGATGTACTTCCGTCAGCACCCCGAGTGGGAGCCCGCGACCAAGGCAGCCGCCGCTCGCTCGTTCAACCGCGCCAGGCGGTGGCTGCTTGTCCCTGGGGCAGCACCAGACGGACTTGAAGCAGAGGCGGTGGAGGACTTCCTCAGGTCGGCCAGCTTCCTGCCCGACCATCTGGCGGATCGCATCACCGACCGACAGCGGGCCGGGCGGACATGGCTCGAGGCGCACTCGGCGCCGGCAGACATGTTGACCTCGACGCAGGTGGAAGAGTTCGTCGCCCGCTTCGAGACGAGCGAGCGCGACGAGGGCAAGCGGGTGTCGCCCGCAACGATGACCCGGTTTCTCCAGCCACTCAAGGGATGCTGGACGTGGGCCGTCAACCGGGACGACCTGGCGATCGGACACAGCCCGTGGACGGTGGTTCGGACTCGCCGGAAGGTGAAGGGAAAGTCGACGATGGTGACCGGCCGAGCCGGCTTGGCGGTCGATGCCGACATGGTGCTGAGCGTGCCCCAGTCCTTGGAGCTGGCCGAGGCGTGCGCGACCGAGGGCGCCTGGGGTGGCATCGTCGAATGTTGCGTGCTTGTCATGGCCCTATGTGGGCTGCGCTGGGGTGAGGTGACCGGCGTGCTTTGGGATGACATCGAGCTGCCCGCTGGCGACGAGGCAGGGTGGCTGGTCGTGAGGCGCACTTACCGCCCGACGTCGGAGCGCTGGTTGGACCCCTTCGAGGACCCGGAGTGGGGGCCGCTCAAGGACCGAGATGTGACGGAAAGCCGCCGGGTGCCGGTGCCACCGCTGCTGGTCGCCAAGCTCCGGCGTCACCGGGAGCTGTACGGGGAGGGCCCTGGCGGGCTGGTGTTCCATCGCAGCGGCAGGCCGTTCGACCACGACATGTTCGGTCGGAATGTGTGGGCTCCCGCTCGGTCGAAGGTATTAGATC
>JAJYGW010000064.1 GCA_021790615.1 Actinomycetes bacterium
GTGCCGGCAGCTGCGTGGGCATGGGTGCCGGTGCCGGCACGGGTGCGCCGTCGATGTCTCGTCCGCCCTGGGTCAGCACCCACCACGCCCGGAACGACTCCCGGGGAAGGGGGGGCAGCGCGCGGCTCTCGGTCCAGCCGGCGAGCGGGGGTGGGAGATGGTCCAGGAGGCCCCGGGCCGCGAGCGGCGACAGCGTACCGACGACCCGGGTCGCGGCTGCCCAGCGACGTGGGCCGCCCATCATCCAGCCGGACGCGGCCATCACGGCCGCCTCGAGCGCGTCACCAGCGCGGCGCCGCGCCGCGCCCTTGGCTTTGGTGCGGGCGTGCTCGACGTGACGGGCGCGCAGCTCGACGAGCAGGTCCGGGATGTCGATGCGGACCGGGCAGACCTCGTAGCAGGCGCCGCAGAGGGTGGAGGCGAACGGAAGTGACCAGTTGTCCTCGATGCCGGTGAGCTGGGGGGAGAGCACGGCACCGATCGGCCCGGGGTAGGCGGAGCCGTAGGCATGACCACCGACGCGCTCGTAGACGGGGCAGACGTTGAGGCACGCGGAGCAGCGGATGCACCGCAGCGCTTCCCGGCCGATGGGATCGGCGCGCGTCGCGCGCCGGCCGTTGTCGACGAGCACGACGTGGAGGTTTCTCGGCCCGTCCCCTGGTGTGACGCCGGTCCAGGTCGACGTGTAGGGGTTCATGCGCTCGGCAGTGGAGCTCCGGGGGAGCAGCTGGAAGAAGATCCCGAGGTCGGCCCAGCTCGCGACGAGCTTCTCGATGCCGACGACCGAGATCAGCGTCTCGGGGAGCGTGAGGCACATCCGACCGTTCCCCTCCGACTCGACCACCACCAGCGTGCCCGTCTCCGCGACGGCGAAGTTGGCGCTCGAGATCGCGACCGAGGCGTGCAGGAAGCGGTCGCGCAAGTACCGCCGGGCGGCGGCGGCGAGCGCCTCGGGTTCGTCAGCGAGCGCGGGGTCGACGCCGGGCATGTGGTCGAGGAAGATCTGGCGGATCTCCGACCGGTTTCGATGGATGGCGGGGACCAGGATGTGGCTCGGGAGGTCGTCCGCCAGCTGGACGATGAGCTCGGCCAGGTCCGTCTCCACGGCGTGGACGCCGGCCGCACTGAGCGCGTCGTTGAGCCCGATCTCCTGGGTGGTCATCGACTTGACCTTGACGACCTCGCCCACGCCGGTCTCGGCGACGAGCCGGCAGACGATCCCGTTCGCCTCGGCGGCGTCCCGGGCGACGTGGACGTGCCCGCCGGCCCGCTCCACGCGTTCGGAGAAGGTGGCGAGCAGCTCGTCCAGCCGATCGAGTGCGTCGTCCTTGACTGCGGCGCCTGCGAGGCGGAGCGCCTCCCAGTCGGGCACCTCGCCGACCGCGGCCGCCCGCTTCGCGCGGATCGTCGCCGTCGCCCGACCCAGGTTCGCCCGGAGCTGGCTGTCACGGAGCGCGACTCGGGCCGCTTCGGGGAAGGGCTCGCGCTGGCGGAGCTGGCCGATCGGTGAGGCGTGGGGCAGGTCGAGGGGGCCGGCCGGGCACCCCCGCCCCCCGTCCCCCGTCGCCGCACGCCGATCCCGCACGGGGCCGGTCATGCGCCGGCACCGCCCTCACGTGCCGCCAGGATCTCGGCCAGGTGGATCGGGCGGACGCCGGTGCGGAGCCGTGCGAGCCCACCGCCGATGTGCATGAGGCACGAGGCGTCCGCGGCCGTCACGTACTCGGCGCCGCTCGCGCGCACCGCCGCCATCTTGTCCGCGAGCATCGCGGTCGAGGTGTCGGCGTTCTTCACGGCAAAGGTCCCCCCGAAGCCGCAGCAGGTGCTCGCGTCCGGGAGAGGAGCCAGCTCGAGGCCGCGGACGTGCCGGAGGAGCGTCAGCGGTCGCTCCCCGAGATGGAGCAGCCGGGTCGAGTGGCAGGTGGGGTGGTAGGTCACGCGGTGGGGGAAGCTCGCCCCGAGGTCGACCACGCCGAGGACGTCGGTGAGGAACTCGCTCAGCTCGTAAGTCTTCCCCGCGAGTGCGCGAGCGGCGTCGGCGAGGTCCTCGTCGCCCGCTCGGGTGGCGATCGTGGCGTGCTGGTGCCGGGCGGCGGCGGCGCAGGAGCCGGAGGGCGTGACCACGGCGTCGAAGGCCGAGAACACCTCGGTGTGGCGTCGGACGAGTGCGAGCGCCTCCCGGCGATAGCCAGAGTTCGCGTGCATCTGGCCGCAGCAGACCTGTCCCAGGGGGAACTCGACCTCGCAGCCCGCCCGCCTGAGCACTGCCACGGTTGCCCTGCCGACGTCGGGGAAGAGCGCGTCGGCGAGGCAGGTCACGAAGAGCGCGACCCGCATCAGGCTCGGCGTGCGCGCCTGGCGCTCTTCCGTCGTGGGGGGGCGGTCGAGGCCCGCACGACCAGCTCCGTGCCGAGCACCGCCTGGCGGTGCTCGTGTGCTAGCCCGCTCGCCTCTTCGAGGAGCAGCTCGCCGGCGAGCTGGCCGAGATCACGCGCCGGCTGGCGGACCGAGGAGAGCGGGACGGTCGCGGCCGCAGCGAAGTCGATGTCGTCGTAGCCGACGATGGAGAAGTCGTCCGGCACGGACACGCCCTCAGCGGAGAGCTCCCGCAGCATCCCGAGCGCGAGGAGGTCGTTGCTGCAGAAGGCCGCCGTCGGTCGGTGCGCCTCGGGCATCCCGAGCAGCTGCGTCGCGGCCTCGTACCCGCCTTCGATGGTGAGGGCGCGCGCCGTCACCGACACGAGCTCGGCACCTGGCTCGTCGTGTTGCAGGAAGGCGACGTGGGCGCCCTTCGCGCGGTCGGCGACCTGGCTCTCCCGCCCCTTGCCGCCGACGAAGGCGACCCGGCGGTGCCCGAGGGCGAGCAGGTGCTGGACGGCGCTCCGCCCGCCGCCGACGTCGTCGACCGACACGGAGCACGCGAGCCCTTCGGGCGCCTCGCTGTCGAGCAGGACCACCGAGATCCCCTGGCGGCGGAGGCGGGTGACCTGGCGGTCTATCGGGCCGACCGGCACCACGAGGACTCCCTGGACGCGCTGTTCCGTGAGGAGCTGGATGTAACGGTCCTGGCGGTCCTCGTCGGTGTCGCTGTCACAGAGCACCACCGAGAGCCCCGCTGCGCCCAGCACGTCCTCGACCCCGCGGGCGACCTCGGTGAAGAACGGGTTCGTGATGTCGAGGACCAGGACCCCGGCGATCCGGCTCCGCTGCGCGCGGAGCTGGCGGGCTGACTCGTTGCGGACGAAGTGCAACTCGGCGATCGCAGCCTCGACGCGTGCGCGCGTGTCACTCCGCACTCGATCGGTCCGGTTGAGGACGTTCGACACCGTCCCGACCGAGACCCCGGCATGGCGCGCGACATCCTTGATGTTGACGGATCCGGCCAACGACCTGGCCTCCCTCTCGATGGGGAGGAGCTTACCCAGGCCTCGCGGCCCATGCCAGATGATCGGCCTTGCCGGAAGGCATGGCGTTGCGTACGCTGCTCCGTAGAACGATTCATACAGAGTGCCCGGAAGGGGTCGGTGGCTGGTGCGAACCGGTGACGAGCACCTCTGTCGGGACGCCCAGACGGGGGGTCCGGAGAGTCGAAGGACGAGACGGTGGAAGGATGGCCGAGATGAGCGAGCAGGACGGCGTACTGGCGGCGCTGAGCGAGCAGCGGATCGAGACCCCGTCGTGGGCCTTCGGGAACTCGGGCACGCGCTTCAAGGTGTTCTCCCAGCCCGGTGTCCCGAGGGACGCGTACGAGAAGGTAGCCGACGCGGCGGCGGTGCATCGCTTCACGGGCGCTGCCCCGTCGGTCGCCCTCCACATTCCCTGGGACCGCGTCGAGGACTACGCGCTGCTCGCCAAGCGTGCGGGGGAGCTCGGGATCTCGATCGGGACGATCAATGCGAACGTCTTCCAAGACGACGACTTCCGGCTCGGCAGCGTCTGTCACGCCGACCGGCGCGTGCGGGAGAAAGCCGTTGCCCACCTGCTCGAGTGCGTCGACATCATGGACGAGACGGGGTCGAACGCGCTGAAGCTCTGGTTCGCGGACGGGACGAACTATCCCGGCCAGGACGACCTCCGGGCTCGCCAGGAGCGCCTCGCCGAGTGCCTTCTCCGAGTGCGCGACCGCCTGGGGCCCGGCCAGCGGATGCTCCTCGAGTACAAGCTCTTCGAACCGGCCTTCTACCACACCGACGTCCCTGACTGGGGGACGGCCTACGTCCACTGCATGCGCCTCGGCGACGCGGCGAAGGTCGTCGTGGACACCGGGCACCACGCGCCCGGCACCAACATCGAGTTCATCGTGGCGATGCTCCTGGCGGAGGGCAAGCTCGGCGGTTTCGACTTCAACAGCCGCTTCTACGCCGACGACGACCTCATGGTGGGGGCAGCGGATCCCTTCCAGCTCTTCCGGATCCTCCACGAGGTCCGCCGGGGCGGTGGGCTCGACCCGGCGACCGACGTGGTGTTCATGCTCGACCAGTGTCACAACGTGGAGCCGAAGATCCCGGGGGAGATCCGGGCGGTGATGAACGTCCAGGAAGCCCTCGCGAAGGCACTGCTCGTCGACCTGGACGCGCTCGGCTCGGCGCAGGAAACCGGGGACGTGCTCGGCGCGAACCGACGTCCGACCACTCCTCGCGACCTGGCGCAGCGAGAAGGGCCTCGACCCCGACCCGCTCGCCGCATACGCCCGCTCCGGGTACGGGGCGCAGATCGCCGCCGAGCGCGTGGGCGGCAGCCCCGCGGGATGGGGAGCGTGAGCGCCATCGAGGCCGGCCGCGCCGGCCACGCCGATCCCGACCGGGTCGTCGACGAGCTCCTCCAGCGCAGCCACCGACTGGGGAGCGACCCGCGGAACACCAACTACGCCGGGGGGAACGCGTCGGCGAAGGGCGTCGCTCGAGACCCCGTGACGGGTGAGCCGGCGGAGCTCCTCTGGGTGAAGGGCTCGGGGGGGGACCTCGGGACCCTCCGGCGCGAGGGGCTCGCCGTCCTGCGCCTCGACCGCCTCCGTGCCCTGCGGGGACGCTATCCCGGGGTCGAGCGGGAGGACGAGATGGTCGCCGCCTTCGACCACTGCCTCTTCGGCAAGGGTGGTGCTGCGCCGTCGATCGACACCGCCATGCACGGCCTGGTCGAGGCGGCGCACGTCGACCACCTCCACCCCGACGCAGGCATCGGCCTCGCTACTGCGGAGGCCGGCGAGCAGCTGACGAAGGAGTGCTTCGGCGAGCGCGTGGTGTGGGTGCCCTGGCGCCGCCCGGGCTTCCAGCTCGGTCTCGACATCGCAGCGGTGGCCCGCGAGCACCCGGAGGCGATCGGGGTGGTGCTCGGCGGGCACGGGATCACGGCGTGGGGGGCCGACAGCGCCACCTGCGAGGCCAACTCGCTC
>JAJYGW010000187.1 GCA_021790615.1 Actinomycetes bacterium
CCCATCCCAGCCCTCTGGAGCCGCAGGCGACACCCCGGCGAGCCAGCGAGGCCACATCCTGAGGCAGGTCGTAGCACTCGCCCGGTGAGTCTGGGCCGGTCTGCGTTCGGGGATTCAGCTCGCGAGGCGTCCGCGGCTCAAGGTGCGACCAGCCAGCACCACCACGCCTGCGGCGCCGGCGGCGCCCACCAGGTAGACGAGGCGCCAGGCGAGCCGGCCATCTGGTTCCTGCGCTCCCGCGAGCGCAGCGAGAACGTCCCCGAGCAGGTGCTCGGGTGGCGGCAGCTGCTCCGCCCGGAGCTCGGCGAGCCGGCGCCGGAGCCGGCTCGCGCGGGCCAGCTCCGCCTGGCAGCGGAGGCAGCATCCGACGTGCTCTGCCTCGGGGGGGTCGAGCTCCCGCTCTCCGAACGCGGCCAGCACGAGGCTGTGGCGAAGCGGTTCACACTGCACGAGCGGCCTCGTCGGCACAGCCGGCTTGCTCCGGGCTCACCCGAGCGCCCCCAGACCCCGCCGCGCGGCTGAACAGATCCTCCCGGAGCCGCTTGCGCGCCCGGTGCAGGCGGACCTTGGCAGCCCCCTCGCTGATCCCGAGCTCGGTCGCGATCGCGCCGTGAGGCAGGTCGTAGATGTCACGGAGGACGATCACCGCACGCAGGCGAGCCGGCAGCGAGCGCAGGGCCGCGGCGACCTCGGCTCGCTCCATGGCAGCCGTCGCCATTCCCTCCGGGTCGGCGACCGGGCGGGTATCCGGCAGGGAGGCTGCGTCGTCCAGCCGGTTGTGGCGTCGCAGGCGCTGGAGGCGGGAGCGGTGACTCGAGGCGCAGTTCGCGGTGATGCGGTACAACCAGGTGCCGACGGCGGCATCACCCCGGAACCGTGCCAGTCCGCGGTACGCGCGGATGTACGCCTCCTGGACCACGTCGCAGGCGTCCTCCTCGTTCCCGAGCAGGCGGAGGGCGAGGGAGAAGACGTCTCCGTACGTCGCGCGCACCAGGTCCTCGAACGCGTGCGGGGCGTTCTCCTGGGCGGCGCGCACGAGCGCCGCCAGGGCAGGCGCGTCCAGCGGGGGCGTGGACGGCCGGTGGCCGGCCGGCCTCGCGATCGCCGCGGACGTGCTCAGCGGGTCTCCTTGTGCAGCGTGTGCACCCGGTCCCACCGGCAGTACTTGTTCAGCTCGATACGCTCCCGATCGTTCTGGCGGTTCTTGATCGTGATGTAGTTCCTGCGCTTGCAGACCTCGCAGGCGAGGGTCACCTTCACCCGCTTCTCGTTCTTCGCCATCGTCGCCTCTCCTCAGCTTCTCGTTCCGCAACCGGTAGCGGCGGTCGGACTCGAACCGACGACCCCACGATTATGAGCCGTGTGCTCTAACCAGCTGAGCTACGCCGCCGAGCCCCCTGTCGGAATCGAACCGACGACACCAGCCTTACCATGGCTGTGCTCTGCCGACTGAGCTAAGGGGGCGAAGGCCACCATGGTACCGGCCGAGGGAGCCGCCCGGTGGACGACCTGCAGGCTAGCCTGCGGCCGTGCTGGTGCGCCTGGCCCGGCTGGCCGATGCCGAGGCGTTGCGCGCCATCTACAACGAAGAGGTCCTCCACACCACCGCCACCCTCGACCTCGTGCCCCGCGGGCTCGCGACGCAGCGCGAGTGGATCCTCGAGCACTCGGGTGCGCATCCGGCGATCGTCGCGGTCGAGGCAGGCGAGATCGCCGGTTTCGCGTCGGTTGCGCCCTATCGCACGCGGCCCGGTTACTCGACGACGGTCGAGGACTCGGTATACGTGGCGGCCCCCTGGCGCCGCCAAGGAGTAGGTCGGCTCCTGCTCGGCGAGCTCCTGCCGCTGGTTGCGCGACACGGCTTCCACTCGGTGATGGCGAGGGTGGTCGACGCACATCCGGCCTCGGTTGCGCTCCACCGGTCGCTCGGCTTCACCCTCGTCGGCATCGAGCGGGAAGTCGGCCGCAAGTTCGGCCGCTGGCGCGACGTCGCGCTGCTCCAGTGCATGCTGTCACCTGACGGACCGGACGGCCACCCCGGCTGAGTCCCTGGCCCCGCTGACGCAGCGGCGCAGCGGCTCGCGCCGGGAGACGGACGCCGGGCAGGGGGCGGCGGGGGCCGGGCCAGGGGCAGCCGGAGGCCGGGCGATGGGCGATGGGCGGGCGCTCACGACCCGGCCGCTCGTCGCGAGCCACCGCCGGGCCGTCGGACCACGAACCGACAGACCTGCCGAGCACACACGGGTCGCGTGCCAAGCGCCGCGGCGACCAGGGCCGCAGCCCGCTCCCAGTGCGGTGTGAGCCGTGAGACGAGCACCAGGCCCACCCGCCAGCGGGCGAGATCGCCCCGAATACGGCGCGCCAGGCTCGGCGTCGCGCGCACCACCGCGCCCACGTAGGTGGCGTCGAAGGCGTCGGCAAGCGCGGAAGGCACCTCGGGGGCGAGCGCCGCCGCGACCCTGACGACCTTGTCACGGCTCGTGAGCGTCACGGCGACGACGAGGGCCAGGAGTGGGAGCCCGACAGAGGCGGTGTCGCCCTGGCCGAAGCGGTTCGTCAGGTGCTCGACTCCCCCGGGGAGGAGCGTTCCGAGCGCGAGGAGCCGGCTCGGCACGATGAGGCCGGCGCCGTCACCTGCGAGCCCCTGGAGCGCGTGCACCGGATGGGCCGACCCCACCGGCGCCGCTCGACCGAAGAACTCGACCCAGATCGGGTAGCCCGCGACCAGGGTGAAGCTGGTTGCCATCGCGCCGCCCGCCACGACGAGGTCCCGTGCGCGTGCCCTCGAGGCCGATGGTGCGACCGCGAGCGTGAGCGCGCCGCCCACGGCAAGGAACAGCGCCGCCGTGGCCACGACCTCCGCCGAGATCAGGTACTGCCCCGCGAGGGACAGCCCGAGGAGGAGGCCCGTGGTGCCGGGTGCGCCGCGGCGGACGAGGAGCTTGTCTGCCAGGAGGGCGAGGACGGGGAGGAAGACCACCCAAGCCAGGTGCAGGTGCCCCGAGGCCTCGTGGAGCACGTAGGGGCTGAAGCCGAAGAGGAGCCCGCCGAGCGCACGCGCCGGTCGCCACGGGGCCCACCGGCGGAGCACCAGGTAGGCGACAGCTGCGTCTGCCGCCGGCGCCAATGCGAGCGCGACGTTCACCACCTCGAGCGGCGGCACACCGCCGAGGAGCGCCGGGAACGCCGCGATCCAGAGCAGCGGCGTCGAGGTGTTCGCAGCGAGGTCCACGCCTGCGGGCAGACCCGCGAGCCGGGTGAAGAAGGGCGAGTGGAGCGCCCGGAGCGACCTGGTCGAGACCGCGAAGAGCCAGGTGCTGAGCAGCACGTCCGGCGAGGCGTCGTGCGGTCCCGGTCCCGAGGTGAGCAGGGGCCAGCTCCACGCTGCTGCAAGGCCGAGGTACCCGAGCAGCACCGCGAGGTCGGCGAGGACTCCGCGAAGACGATGCGGCCACGACGCGTGCGCCTCCTCCGCCACGGGTTCCGGTGGTTCCGTCGGCATCGCTCCACACCCCCGGTCGCGCGACCGCCTACGCCGGCTGTGTGGGAGGCGGGGCCGGCCGGTGGGTCGACCTACGCCTCGGAGACCCCTGCGGCGTCGAAGGTCGCCATCTCCCGGGGGATCCTCGCTGCGGCCTCGAGCAGCCCGAGCGCGAGGCACCCGCCGCTCCCTTCGCCGAGACGGAGCTCCAGGTCCAACAGCGGCTGGAGCCCGAGGAGCTCGAGTCCGACGGCACTCCCCGGCTCCGTCGAGCGGTGCCCGGCGAAGAGGTAGCCGCGCGTGTTCGGGGAAAGCGCCACGGCGGTGACGGCGGCGGCGGTTGCGATGACGCCATCGACCACGACTGGCACGCGACGCGCCGCGCCGCCAACGGCAAAACCGGCCAGTGCGGCGATCTCGAGTCCGCCGAGGGCGCAGAGCACCTGGAGGGGGTGGCTGCCCGCCCGCTCCGGGCTCGCTCGGAACCCGGCCCGCTCGAGCGCCGCCTCGACGACTGCCACCTTGGAGGCAAGGCGATCGTCGTCGATCCCGGTGCCACGCCCCGTCACGGCCGACGCCGGGCGGCCGGAGAACGCCGCGAGCAGCGCCGCCGACGGTGTCGTGTTGGCGATGCCCATGTCGCCCATCACGAGGCAGCGCGCACCACCGGCGACCAGCGCCGACGCAACGGCGGTGCCGACGTCGAGCGCCTGGCCTGCCTCGACCGGCGTCATGGCGTCCTCGACGCGCAGGTTGCGGGTCCCGTTCCGCACCCGAGCCGGCACGAGGTGAGCCCGCCCGTCCATCGCAACACCGGCCAGGTCGCCGAGCGGGGTCGTCGCGTCGCCGGCAACCGGCGGCAGCGGGGTCGAGACGCCGACGTCCACGACCACGACCGGCGCACCCATCTGGCGTGCGATCACGCTCACCGCTGCCCCGCCGGAGAGGAAGTTGGCGACCATCTGGGCGGTGACCTCCTGCGGCCACGGCGTGACACCCTCGGCATGGACGCCATGGTCACCCGCGAACACGGCCACGGCAGCCGGCGTCGGAAGCGGCGGTGGCACCTGTCCGGCGATCCCCGCGAGCCTGGCGCCGACTCCCTCCAGACGGCCGAGCGAGCCGGGAGGCTTCGTCAGCCGACCGTGGTGCGCCACGAGCGCCCGTTCCGCCTCCTCGTCAGTCGGCGGGACCGACGCCAATGCGTCCGCGAACGCGCCTGCCAGCGCGGGAGCGGCGGCGGCTCCCTCGCCCGTGGAGGCCGCGCTCACCGACCGGAGTCGATCGGCCCGGCCCCGGTTGCGTCCGCTGCGCCCCCGCTCCCCACCAGCTCGAGCTGTGGGTGGTGGTCGACGAACAGGAACCGGTTGAAGACCAGGAACTTCCCCACCCACAGCAGGCCGTAGCTGGCAAGGCTCGCGGCGTTCACGAGGAGCGAGATGCTGAGATGGGAGAGGTTGAGGCTCTTGCCCACCCGGTCGGCGAGGGCGACGGCAACGAGGGAGAAAGCGAGCCCGACGAACGCGATCACCCAGAAGGGAACCACCTCTCGCCAGACGTGTGACGTACCCGACTTCCCCCAGGCCCAGCGGCGGTTGAGGTTGTAGGACGGGATCGTCGCCACGGCGGTCGCGATCACGTTGCACTCGACCGCGGAGCCGATCCGAGCGATCCCGAAGGTGAGGAACAGCACGACCTGGCTCACGGCGATGGAGATGAGCGAGACCGCCGAGTACTTGAGGGCGCGCTTGCCCATCGGCGTGCCCATCCACGCCACGATCTCGTCACGGCTGAGACGCACGGGACTCAGCCTACGCCACGCCCGCCACAGCGCGTCCGACACAGGCGTCCCTGGCGGCGCACAACGGCCCGCGGGT
>JAJYGW010000199.1 GCA_021790615.1 Actinomycetes bacterium
CGCATCGTCGCGCTTGCGGACCCCTACGCCCTGGGCCAGCACGTGCTCGCGTTCGTCCTGCTCGCCGTGGACCCGGGCTTTGTGGAACGCGTCATCGAAGCGCTCCTCCCGATGCCGGAGGTGACGTACGTGAGCGCCTGCACCGGGCGTTACGACGTCTACCTCCAGATCGTCTGCCGAGACCAGGACCACCTCCTCGAACTGCTCGCCGAGCGCATCCCGTCGGCCGGGGGGATACGGAGCATGGAGACCTTCATGGAGCTGAGCATCCGGAAGGTGTCCTACAAGTACCCGCGCCGAGAGGCAGCTCCCAGCGCCGACGTCAGCCCGTCTGGGCACGCTCGACACGGCGCGCCTGCGCGGGTTTCTCCTGCCACCCCGTCGTCGGCATCGATGCCCGGTCCGCAGGTGCCGGGTCCCCAGCGGGGCTCTGGGGCTCGCCAGGGGCGCGGAGCGCCCCGGTCGCAAGGCCGATGACGTGGGTTTCGACGAGTTGCTCCAGATCTCCCGGGCGGAAGCGATCTGGCTCGACCACCACGCCGATGCAGAGGCCGTCGACGAGGGCGGTGAGGGAGTCGGCAGCGAAGTAGGGATCCAGCCCCGACCACACCTCCCCGGCGTGCAGCGCCTCGCGGAGGTAGCGTCGGAGGAGCGCTCGCCACGCTCCGTAGACCCGCCGCTGCTCCCCGGCCAGTCGCGCGTCGCCGACCGCCCGGCTCCAGAAGCTGATCCAGACGGTCATCTCGAGAGAACGCTGCTCGTCGAGGGGGAGGACTTGTTCGAGGCTGCGCCGGAGGGCGGCGAGCCCGACGAGGCCAGACGTGCCGGTGGCTATCCGCTCGCTCTCCTGCGCGACGACTCGCTGCAGCGCCGAGACGAGGACGTCGTCCTTGTCTCGGAAGTAGTGGGCGATGACCCCCGTCGAGAAGCCCGCCTCGGCGGCGATGTCGCGCACGCTCACACCATCGATGCCGTTCCGGGCGATGACTCGCCAGACGGCGGAGAGGACCTCTTCGCGACGCTCGGTGCGGTCAACGATCTTCGGCACGCTTCGCTCTCTCCTCCGGTCCCGCCAGGGGCACTGATGGGTGCCTGGCGAGCTCGCGATCTGCGAGCTCGCCGTCTGTCGGCGAGTCTGACCCGCCTGGCGGCGCGGCAGACCGCTGCGCCCTCTTGCGAGCAGCTTCCACCAGCTCTCTTGCCATGGTAACCCTCTGTAGTGGAACGGGGGCGACCCCGTCGGTGCTCGTGCGGCCGGGTGCCGAGGGCCCTCGACGCCCAGCTCCCACGAGCGATGGTGAACTGCTGGTCGCAGGCATGGACCGAACGGCGGCGCCGGAATCGGTCACCGGCGGCTCCACCGGTGCCGGCGAGGGAGGAGCCGCGCCCGACGGGGGACCGTGTTGGGTCTGCTCCGCCGGCGAGGCGAGCAGGCAATGGCGACGCGCGAGTGGTGGCGTATCGCATAGGTTGTCGTGAATCCGGAAGGAGGGCACCCGTGAGCAAGGAGACTGCGTTCTACGCGCGCCTGTCGGCGCTGACGGACGAGTGGATGGACCTCTTCGGTTACCTCGCACCTCGCGTCGTGACGGAGGTGGGCGCCGAGTACCGCGCGGTCCGGGAGAACGCCGGGCTCATGGACTTCTCGATGCTGCGGAAGGTCGACCTCGACGGGGCGGGCGCGCTCGACCTCGTCAACGCCGTCGTGTGCCGGGATGTCTCGGCGCTCTCTCCTGGTCGGATCGCGTACAGCGCCCTCACCGACGAGCGCGGCAAGATGGTCGACGACTGCACGGTCTCGGTGCTCGACCCGTCGCGCGTCCGCTTCTGCGGGGCGAACGACCAGGACCACGGGTACTTCGCCGCACGAGCGGGCGGGACCGCGGTCACCGTCCGAGAGCGCACCGACGAGGTGCAACACCTCTGTGTCCAGGGACCGAGGAGCAGGGAGATCCTCCAGCCGCTCCTGGATCGCGACCTCTCCGCTGCGGCGCTCCCCTACTACCACTTCCTCCCCGAGGCCCGTTGCGCGGGTATCCCGGTCTTCGTCACCAGGCTGGGCTACACCGCCGAGCTGGGCTACGAGCTCTGGGTGGGAGCCGAGGACGCGGTGGCGCTCTTCGACGCGCTCGTGGCCGCCGGTCGACCGGCCGGTCTCGAGGTCATCGGCATGGACGCGCTGGACCTGTTGCGCATCGAAGGAGGTTTCATCATCGGCGGTGTCGAGTACGACGCCGAGACCTCGCCCTACGAGTGCGGGCTCGGATGGACGGTGGACCTCGCCAAGCCGGACTTCCAAGGACGCGCGGCCCTCGTGGACGGTGCGGACGCTGCGCCGCTCCGGCTGTGCAGCGTCGTGCTGGCCGACGGCGGTCCCGCAGCGAGCGGTGCCGTGCTCACGGCGGAGGAGGGGAGCGCGGTCGGGCTCGTCACCCAGGCGATCGCCTCTCCGCTCCTCGGGGGCCGGACTCTCGGGCTCGCGAAGCTCCGCCGCCCGTACCACACGGTCGGGACGACGCTGCATGCCCGGGTCGAGGACCGCGACGTCGTCGCGGAGGTAGTCCGCCACCCCGCGTACGACCCGGAACGGCGCCGCGCGCGCGAACTCGGCTGATCTCGGTCCCGCCCGAGTCGAGCCGGGTCGGGCGGGACCAGCTCCGAGCGCCGAGGGAGCGGTGGCGAACCGGGCCGGGCGGCACGAGCGATGGAGGGGCTGTGCCTTCGCCAGTGCCTCTGCTGGGCTACGGCGAGCGAAGCTCGAGCCGGGCCGGGAGGCGCCCGAGTCCCCGAAAGGCGAAGCTGTCGTTCCATCGGACCTGCTCGGTGTCGACCTGGATACGCGCGCAGTGCTCGACGAGCCAGCGCGTCGCCGTCCGCCCCTCCAGCCGGGCGAGGGGTGCACCCACGCACAGGTGTCTCCCCATGCCGAACGCGAGGTGCTGGTTGGGGGTGCGCGCGAGGTCGAGACGCTCCGGGTGGCGGAACTCGAGGGGGTCGCGGTTGGCGGACCCGAGGAAGAGGCCCAGGTTGGCACCCTCCTCGACCACCGCGTTCCCGATCCTCACGGGTTCGGTCGCCGTTCGGATCAGCCACTGCACCGGGCTCTCGAAGCGGAGCACCTCCTCGACTGCGGGCTCGACGAGCGCTGGGTCGTGCCGTAGGCGGGAGTACTGCTCCGGCTCCCGAGCGAAGCAGGAGAACAGGGCCGAGAGGAGGTTCGCCGCGGTCTCCTGCCCACCGACGATGATCCCAGCGAGATTGGCGACGAGCTCCTCCGTGCGCTCGTCGTCCTCGAGGTCGGTGACGTCGAGCAGCGCCTGGAGGGGGTCGTTTCGGGGGGGGCTCGCCGCTCGTTCGTGCACGAGGGCGCGGAGGTACCCGGTGAAGTCTGCGAGGCCCTCGATCGCAGCGACATGACGCTCCGGTCGGGCCGGGTCGGGGTCCTTGAAGGCGGACAGCGCGTCGGACCACGAGACGAGCTGGGGCAGATCGTCGCGTGGCAGCCCCAGCATCGCAGCGATCACCATGATGGGGAGGCGGGAAGCGAACTCCTCGACCACCTCGATCTCGCCCTCAGACGCAGCGCTCGGCCGGAGGAGCTCGTCGCACAGATCGACAACGGTCGACTCGAGGCCCTGCACCGCCCGACGCGTGAAGCCCTCGCCGATCCGCCGTCGCATTGCCGTGTGGCAGGGTGGGTCCTGGACGAGCAGGTTCTTCCTGAAGACGGCGTGGATCTCCGTCGCCAGCTCGCGAGCGGGGCCGGGGAGGCGACTCACGTCCCAGAGTCCCCCGTCGTCGACGCCGCCGCGTCGGGACGAGCACCGAGGGTCACGAAGGAGCTGCGAGACCTCGGCGTAGGAGGCGACGACATGGATGCCGTAGAACGAGTCGAAGGGGGCCCCCTCGCGACGCCGGAGCTCGTCGTAGAGCGGGTAGGGATCCCGGATCCACTCCGGTTCCGAGAGGAAGGAGAGGTCGATGGCTGCATGACGTGCCGTATCGGTCACTGGGTCCCCCTCGTTCGTGCTGGCGATCCGGTCCGCGCCGGCCCAGCCCGAACGACCCGGAGGCCGACGCGTCCGGAGATGCCCGCGAGCGCGACGCCAGCAGGCCGCACCGGGGGCATCAGCGAGCCGTCGGCGTGCGGGAGGGCGACGGAGGGGTCGGGATCAGGGCGTGTGCCCCGCGGAGCCTCGCGCACGCCGACGGCTCGCCTCCCAGCGGCGCATCGGCGAGCCGTACCATGCGACGGCGACGAAGGTGGCACAGAGCGCGCCGAGCAGCTGAGGGTAGGGTTCGGCGTGCAGGCCGGTGACGGCGACGGCGTAGGCCGCCGCGGTCGCGTCGACCCCCGGCCATCCCCGCGCCCCTCGTGCCAGACCGAGGGCGCCAGAGCGAGCTGCCCTGGCAGCCACCGCCACGGGTCGCCGAGCCCGAAAGGGCGTGAAGCCCGGCGGGAGGGTTGTCGTCACGACCGCGGTCGGGACTTCTCGGGGTCGTAGAAGGGGATGCGAGAGACGGTGGCGCCTGCCGGAGCACCCTCCGGTGTCGCAGCGACCGAGAGGACGTTCCCCGGCGCCGCGGACTCGACAGCGACTCGCGCGAGGGCGATCGGTGCCCCGACGAATGGGGAGTCACACGCACTCGTGACCACCCCGACCTCGCTCTCCCCGGCGCGAACCTCGCCGCTCGGGAGCTCACCGCCGAGCGCCTCCGGCTCGGTCACGGTGAGCCCGACGAGCCGGGCCCTCGGGTTCTCCCGCCGGCGCGCGAGGGCTTCCTTCCCGACGAAGTCGTCGGCCTTGGCGCGAGGGACCGTGAAGCCGATCCCGGCCTCGAAGGGGTCCTCGTCCCCGTTGTACTCGTAACCACGGAAGATCAGCCCCGCCTCGATGCGCACCACGTCCAGTGCATCGAGGCCGAGTCCGCAGAGGCCGTGGCCGCGTCCCGCTTCCCAGACGCTGGCCCAGACCCGGGCGCCGTCGTCCGGATGGCAGAAGATCTCGTAGCCGAGCTCGCCCGAGTAGCCGGTACGGGAGACGAGGACGGGCGGGCCGTCCTCCGTACCCAGCCTGCCGGTGGTGAAGCGGAACCAGCCGAGCGCGTCGACGGGTGGTGCTCCGGGCGCGGGGTGGAGGAGTGGGGCGACGATCTCCCGACTCGCAGGACCCTGGACCGCCAGGTTGTGCAGCTCGTCGGTCGACGCGGTGATCTCGACCTCGATGCCGAGACCGGTCGCGTGTGTCCGCAGCCAGTCGCCGTCCTCGTCCGTGTACCCGATCCAGCGGAAGGCGGTGGGACCCAGCCGGAACACCGTGCCGTCCTCGTCCAC
>JAJYGW010000363.1 GCA_021790615.1 Actinomycetes bacterium
TGCGTGGCGTCGCGGCTGTCGCGAGCGCCAACCCGATCCGAGTGGCATGCCGGCGGCGGCCGCGGCGGCGAAGCGGCGCACCGGAGCCGGCGCCAACGCGGCCGCTGCGACCGCCACCGCCACCGCCACCGCTTTGCGTCGACGTGGCAGCGGTCCACACCGGGAGGACGGTGCCCGCTGTTGCGATCACAGGTCCACATGCTGCGACGAGCAGCAGCTGAAGCGCGGCGACGTGGAGGCTCAGCTGCAGGGCGGCGAGGGTTGCCACTCCGGCGCCGGCCACCGACGCGATGGCCGCGAGCACCGCCACTTCGGCGATCGTCGCCCGTGCGAGGTCGAGCGGCCGCCACCCGGCGGCAGCGAGGACCGCGAAGTCGCGCCGGCGCGCTGCGACGAGGGCGGACACCGTGGTTGCTCCGAACAGCAGCCCTGCCAGCGCCGACAGGCAGAGGAGTGCCGACGTCGCCGCGTCGACGGACGATCCGAGCGCCTCGTTCACGCCGAGCTTCGTCCAGTCGTCCCGGACGGTGATGCCGGAGCGCTTCGTGGACCTTGCAGGGGGCAATAGCGTCACATCGACCGGTGTCGGCGACGATCCGTCTGTCACGTCCACCGCCAGCCCGGTGGTGCGCCGGATGGCCGCTGCCACTCCGGCGAGGCGCGCCCGGGCCTGCGCGCCGGTCCCGACCCGGCCGTCGAGGCGGACGAGCACGGCGCCGATCGGCGCGGCACGGCTCGTGCCGCGATAGCGGTCCGGCCCGAGGAGGGCCTCTGCCGCCGGCAGGGTGGTGAGCAACTCCGGCGGTGCTGTGAGGTATGCGCCGAGGTCGGTCGTGGGTCGCATCGTCCCGCCACCCAACGCGGCGGCGCCGGAGGCGCCGACCGCCGACGGGACCGGTGCGGCGAAGGTGCCGAGCGGCACCCGCGAGAGCGCTGCGAAGCGGGTCAGGCGGCGCTCGTCGAACTGCCCCACGACGTGAAGCACCACGACCGGCGACGAGCGACCGGCCCAGTCATGCACGGAGAGTGCGCGGTAGCCAGTCACGCCGTTCGCCGGCGGGGCGCTCACGTACTGCACCTCGGACCCGGTCGAGAAGCTCTGCCCGGACCCCCATCCGAGCGGTGCCCTCCACACGGCCGCCGGCTCACTCACGGACGGCACCCGGACGGCGTCCCTGCCCGAAGCCGAGAACGTGGGCGCCCGCGGAACCCAGTACTGCGCCACCGGTATCAACGTCGAGTGCTCTCCTGTGGCTTGAGCCGCACGGAGCAAGGACTGGTAGAGGGACTGTGCACGCTCCACCACGACCGTGTCAGGCCCGGTGGACCTTGCCGCGAGGCGCGCGACGAGTCTCGTGGCGTCGGGCTCGGCGAGCACCCGGGCGATCCCGCTTCGACCGCCGCCGTCCCCAGAGCTCGCCACCCGCTCCGTCACGAGCGAGAGACGTTCGTCGAGCTGAGTCGTCGAGCTGGCGAGCACAGGCACGCTCTCGACCGTGCCGAGGCTCGTGCCGGAGACCGTGCGCGAAGCGGCCCCCTCGCTCAGGTACCGCCCGGACACGATCGCCCGGCGCAGGCCGAACCAGTCACTCTCGAGCTTCGGATCGATCGCCGTCAGGAGGAGCGGGAAGTCGAAGGACACGGCAACCACGACGGACCCTCCCGGGAAGGAGCCGCTCGCCGGGCTGACCTCGGAGTAGCAGGCGATGTGTCCGTCGAGATGGCCCGCGGTGAAGGGCGAGGCGAGCAGGGACGCCTGGTTGGGCGCCTGAGACTGCGGACCGCAGACCTCGAGCATCCGGCGCCGACGAGATCGGTCTCTGCCGACGTGGCCTCTCGGTGCCACTTTGTTCGGAATCGGCTGCTCGACGTCGGCGGGCGTCGGCGCCAGGAACGGCACTCTGCGCTCGACGTAGACGTACACCGCGCCCCACCCTTCGCTGCCGCCAGGCCAGGAGAAACGAGCCGACAACCGGAACAACTGCTCCGCCGGCCCGCTCGTCGGTGGGCGGAACGGGAACCGCACAGTCTCGCTTGCGAGCACGTAGCCGAGGTTCTCCACGGGCGCCGCCCGGATGCCCGGGATGGAGCGGATCGCTGCCAGCTGGCGGTCAGAGATGCCCCCGAACAAGTCGTCCAGGTACGTGTCCCGCACGAGGCGGCGGCGGCGCTCGAACGGGGTGACGCTTGCCTCGGGCCGGACCACGAGGTCGTAGGCCGGACGGAAGTCACGCGAGAGCGAGCCGTCAAGACGCAGCTGGCTCGTCCTCAGCGTCGCGAACAGGAGGGGTCGTGGCGGCTACGAGAGCGGCGATCCCGAGGACGAGCAGCACGGCTCGCGCTCGCTCCCGCCACACGCACCGGAGGACGAACCAGGTCACGCCGCTTCCGCTGCGAGATCGCGGGACGCCGAACGCCAATCAGCCGGGCTGGCTCACGTAGATCGCCCACTTGGTAGCCGGATGGGCTCGGACGACGAAGGTGACCTTCCCGTTGCTCGGTGCCGCGAAGGACGTGACACCAGGCTGGTTGTCGCACGGCCCTTGGGCGAACAGCTTGACCAGCGCGAGCGACCCGGGGCCCTCGCACACCGTCTGCACGAACACCCGGGAGCGACTCACCGTCACGGTGCCGAGGCTCTTGTCGCCCGAGCCGGAACCGACGAGCAGGCGTGGGTACGTCGAGCTTGCCTGGCCCTTGACGGGAAGTGAGGCCAGGCCGTGCGCCGACGGCAGTGTCGTCGGCGCGCTCGACGATGTCGAAGCCCTCGATCCTCCGCTCGACGAAGAGGTGCTCGAGCATGCGCCGAGCGCCACTCCCGTCACCAGGGCCGCGCAGGCCGCGGCGACGAGAGGACCGCCTGGTGCTCGCCGGTTCCGGCTGGTCATCGTGTCGTCTCCCTCGCGTCAGGACGACACGACGCGGGACTGCGGCCAAGGTGGGCTGCTCGTCGTGTTGTAACCGCCCGCCGTGCCCGAAGGCTGGCTCAGGGGAAAGATGCCGGTGACGTAGGTCTCCTGCCTGATCTGGCAGTACGAGTTGATGACCTCGTACGTGCCCTTCACGATCCCCATCTGGTTGCCGATCTGGATGATCCCGTACTCGCCGATCGGGATGTTGTAGACGGTCGTGCTCTGAGTGGAGGTGTCGTCATGCTCGTAGGAGACGCCTTCGCTGAACGAAGCGTCGGCCGAGGCGAAGATGACCCCGGCGTCGACACTCTGGGTCGCCTGGAGCGAGAAGCCGATCGTGTTGGAGGTGCTTGTCGTGAGCGTCTTCGACAGGCCGCTCGTGTTGTAGTTGTATACCCAGGCGATCTGGCCGGTGCCGTAGAAGCGCTGGCTCTGGCTGGACTTCAAGAACTGCTCGGACGGGGGGCAGCTCTTCACGTGCGGCTCGACGCCACCGCCTGTCGAAGCTCCTGCCGGCGTTGCCCCGACCAGTGCTACAAGAGCAGGAGCGAGCAGGACCGCCACGATCCCGCACCGCAACGCGGAGCGATGCCGCTGAACATCAGGTGTTTCCGCCATTCTTCCCACCTTCCTCCGCCCGTGAGCGGATCGCCGGAGATCCTGATGCTACCGATAAGTAGCACAGTGCGCAAGTCCTCGCGCCTCTTCGGCTCAGCGGGTGTGAGCCTCCGGCTCGTGGGGCAGGCCGAGCACGCGCTCGGCGATGATGTTGCGCTGGACCTCCGCCGTCCCGCCTCCGATCGTGAGGGCGGGTGAGAACAGGTAGCCGAAGGCCCAGGTGGGATTCGGGTCGTCGAAGGGGGTGGCATCGGCCAACATGCCGGCAGCGCCGCAGAGATCCTTCGCCAGGCCCATGATGTGTTTGCCGTGCTCGTCGGCGAGAGCCTTGCGCACCGAGGCCTCCGGGCCGGGAGGCTTGCCCGCGACGGCCGCGGCCACCGTGCGCAACCGGATGAGCCGGAGCACCTCGGACTCTGTGTACATCCGGGCGACCCGCTGGCGGAGGAGAGGATCGCTGCTCCCCCCATTCTGTCTGAGGAGTGACACGAGATCTCCGGCCGACGGCCCACGTCCCCACAGCGCGCCCTCGTTCGACAGCGAGACCCGCTCGTTGCCGAGGGTCACCTTGGCGAGCGCCCACCCGCGGTTCTCCTCTCCCACGCGGTTCTCGACGGGGATGCGAACGTCGTCGAAGAACACCTCGTTGAAGCTGTGCATGCCGGTCATGTCGACAATCGGGCGGATCGTGACCCCGGGCGTGCCCATGGGGCAGATGAGATAGGTGATGCCCTGATGCTTCGGAGCGTCCGGGTCGGTGCGGGCGATGAGTATCCCGAACTGCGAGACGTGTGCGCCGGACGTCCAGACCTTCTGGCCGGACACGACGTAGGTGTCGCCATCTCGCACAGCGCGGGTGGAGAGCCCGGCCAGATCCGAGCCGGCGCCCGGCTCGGAGAAGAGCTGGCACCAGACCTCCTCGCCCGCGAGCAGAGGCAGCAGGTACCGAGCCTTCTGCTCGTCCGTCCCGGCGTGGATGATCGTCGGGCCGGCCCACCCGATGCCGATGATGTTGTCCGGCCGGCGGACGCCGGCGCGGCGCAACTCGTCGTCGATCACGAGCTGGTGGATCGGGTCGGCACCGAGCCCCCACGGGACGGGCCAGTGCGGAGCGACGTAGCCCGCCTCGGCGAGCTGCCGCCCGGTCGGGGCGGGATGAGTCTCGAGCCAGGCCCGGATCGCGCGGCGGCGGTCGTCGTCCTCCCCGGGCAACGTCAGGTCCACGCCGGGACGGTAGCGTACGGCGGTAGCCCAGTGAGGAGGGGAAGTCGGATGCGCGTCGTGGTCGATTACGACCTGTGCGAGTCGAATGCCGTGTGCATGGGGCTCCTGCCCGAGGTCTTCGAGGTGCGCGACGACGACTTCCTGTACGTGCTCAACGACCATCCACCCGAGGAGTACCGGGAGCGCCTGATGGAGTGCGTTCGGGCCTGCCCCAAACAGGCGATCTCCGTCGTCGAGGAGTGACCGCTCCCGCCATCACCGATCAGGCCGGGCCGTCCCCCCGCCCGGTCCGGGTTCGAATCGCGCCTTCGCCGACCGGATACTTCCACGTCGGCGGCGCCCGCACCGCGCTGTACAACTGGGCGTTCGCCCGCCAGCACGGAGGTGTCTTCGTGCTGCGGATCGAGGACACCGACACCGAGCGCAACAAGGAGGAGTGGGTCCAGGGCATCCTCGACGCCCTCAGGTGGATCGGCGCCGAGTGGGACGAAGGCCCGTATCGCCAGTCCGAGCGCCGGGCGCTCTACGACGAGTCCGTCGACCGTCTCTGGGCGGCAGGGGCGCTCTACGCGTGCGACTGCACGCGCGAGGCGGTGCTCGCGCGCACGAAGGACAACCCGACGCCGGGCTACGACGGGCACTGCCGTGAGCGGGGGTTGGAGCGGGGGCCGGGCAGAGCGTTGCGTTTCGCCGTGCCGGACGACGGTGTCACGGTCGTTCACGACCTCGTGCGCGGCGACGTCGAATTCTCCAACTCCACCATCGAGGACTTCGTCATCGTGAAGTCCAACGGCGACCCGCTCTTCGTGCTGGCCGTCGTGATCGACGATCGGGACATGGCGATCAGCCACGTCATCCGGGCCGAGGAGCACCTTCCGACGACGCCGAAAGCGGTGCTGCTCTGGGGGGCACTCAACGAGACCGGGCCGGCGGTCGACCTGCCTGCCTTCGCACACCTGCCCGTCCTCGTGAACGAGAAGCGCCAGAAGATCTCGAAGCGTCGCGATCGTGTCGCCCTCGAGGACTACGAAGCCGACGGGTACCTGCCCGAGGCGATGGCGAACTACCTGTCGCTCCTCGGCTGGAGCCCGCCCGGTGGCGAGGAGCTCTTCAGCCTCGACGATCTCGTGCGGGAGTTCCGCCTCGAGAACGTCAACCACTCGCCCGCCTTCTTCGACAACCAGAAACTGCTCCACTTCAACGGCCTCTACATCCGCTCGCTCACGCCGGAGGAGTTCACGCGGCGGGCGCGGGCGTGGGCCGCGGCGGTGCACCACCCGCTCGGGATCGAGCTCTACTCGTCTCCTCAGTGGCGGGAGCTCGCACCGCTCGTGGCCGAGCGGGTCGCCACGCTCGCCGACGTGCCGGCGTACGTCGAGTTCCTCTTCGGTGACTCCTTCGAGATCGAGCCGGCGTCGTACGAGAAAGCCATCGCAAAGGATGCCGAAGCGGGTGCGATCCTCTCGGAGATGCGGTCCCGTCTCGGCGCCGTCAGTGCCTGGGCGGCCGAAGTCCTCAAGTCGGAGCTCGAGGCGATCGCCGAAGCGCACGGACGCAAGCTCGGCAAGACGCAGGCACCCGTCCGCGTGGCCACGCTCGGTCGGACTGTTGGGCTGCCCCTGTTCGAGTCGCTCGAGGTGCTGGGCCGGGACGAGACGCTCCGCCGGCTCGACGCCGTCCTCGCGGCCGTCTCCTGATCGGCCGCTCCCGTGCTGCTGCACCCTCTCCGCTGGATGCGCCGGATCATCACGTTGCTCGTTCTCGCGGCGGTCGTCTATTTCGCTGTCTGCGCCGTGCAGGTGCTCACGGCGTCCCGAGCGCCGGGGGCCGTGGCGGCCGCTCCCCGGCGTCCTGCCGTGATCGTCGTGAGCGCGGGTGCCGAGAGCCCGCACGGCATCGGCGCGGATCTGCACGAGCGCCTCACCCACGCACGCGAGCTGTGGCTGGCGCACCGGGCACCGAGGATCGTCGTGTGCGCCTCGACCCGCGCCAAGGCCGAGGCGGACAAGGCGTGGCTCGTGCGGCGCAAGGTGCCGGCCGGTGACGTCTCGCTCGTGTTCGCCGCCGAGCTGCCCGGCCAGCTGCACCTGGTCGCAGCGGATCTGCCGTACGCCCGCCATGCGCTCGTCGTCGCCGATGGCTGGCAGACCCTCTGGGTGACGAAGGTGGCCGGATGGGCGGGGTTGACCGTCGTGCCGTCACCGGTGACGCCGCCGGACGTCTCGGCGCTCGGAAAGGCCGCGGACGTCCTGCTGCAGGCATCCGCGGTGGCATGGGGGCGGATCGCCGGCTTCGGCCAGACAGGGTTCATCGCCGGCTGACGAGCCCGCCGCCATCTTCGCGGTGGCTCCGCACGGTCCGATGCTGCGGAGTCGGCGGGCATCCCCTGTTACGATGTCGCTCGCCCTTTCGGGGGTGGTGTAATCGGCAACACGACAGGTTCTGGCCCTGTTATTGGGGGTTCGAGTCCTCCCCCCCGAGCTGTTCGAGCGACGGAGCCGCGGCAGTGGCTCCGTCGTTTGACGTCGAGGGGGGTCGGTTCCGAGCCTCGTGACGTCGCCAACGTCTGGACATGCGCGCTGCCAATAGTTACGGTCGGGCACCGTGGCTCCGCGACGTGCCAGCGTGCGCCGCCAGGTTCGATTGCACCGACCTGCGGCCGAGGTGTGGGGTCTCGTCGGCGACCCTGCTCGCATCCCCGAGTGGTGGCCTGGCATCGACCGGGCGACGGTGGAGGGAGCGACCCGTGTCGTGACGACCGGAGCCGGGCTCGAGATCCACGAGGACATCGTGACTCTGGACGACATCGAGCGACGGTTCCAGTACCGCATCGCCGGGCCGATGGTCCGCGAGCACCTGTCCACTCTCGATGTGCTCGACCTCGGGGACGGGACGTGCCTCGTCGTGTACTCCGCCGATGCGGAGCCGGCGACCATGGCACTCGTGATCGCCGGCGCCGCCGGGAACGCCCTCGACCATCTGCCCGACGTGCTCGCCAGAAAGGCGACGGAGGACGCGAGAGAGGGACCGGCGGCGGGCGCGGCGACGGAGGGCGCGACGACGGAGAAGGAGACAAGCTGATGGGCCGCAAGATCCTGTTCGTGACGACGGACCAGCAGCGCTACGACACGCTCGGCTGCAACGGCGGCGAGCTCGCGCGGACACCGGTGGTCGACGGGCTTGCCGCGCACGGCATCCGGTACGAGCGAGCCGTCCCGCAGTCCGTCGTGTGCATGCCCTCCCGCTCGACCATGGTCACGGGGCAGCACCCGACGACCCATGGCGTCTACATGAACGGTGTGCCCCTGCCGGTCGACGCACCCTCGGTTGCCGCTGTGCTCCACGAAGCCGGGTACCGCACGGCGCTCGTGGGGAAGGCTCACTTCGAGCCGTATCTGGACCCGTTTCTGCGGTTCGCGGAGAACGCGCTGAGCCGGAGCGGCACGAGACCGCCCGGCGGGACGCACCGCGGCTTCGAGCACATGGAGCTGGCAACGCACGGGCCGCTGGGTCCCCTGCACTACGCACGGTGGCTGCAGGCAGAGCATCCCGAGGCGGCCGCCGGCTACTACGCCGTCGTCGACCGGGACCTCGAGGTGAACGCCGGGGGCGGGGGAGACACGGGCGCGCCACAGGTCAAGGTGAACCCGATCCCGCGGGAGTGGTACCACACCGACTGGGTGGCCGAGCGCACGATCCGCTGGCTCGAAGGCCTCGATCAGGGCGACGACTGGTTCTGCTGGATGAGCTTCCCCGACCCGCACCATCCATGGGACCCGCCGCAGTCCGAGGTCGGCCGGATCGACTGGCACGACGTCCCGCTCCCAGCCGGCTATCCGGAGCGACGCGAGGAGCGGGAGGCCATCCTCGACGCGAAGCCCCGCCATTGGCGGCTCTGGTACGACGGCACGCTCGTCTCGAACTACGAGGCCCCGGCAGCCTGGGTACCGGCGACGCTGACCACCGACCAGGTTCGCGAGGTCAACGCACGCAACGCCGTCGAGGTCGAGCTGATCGACGAAGCTCTCGGCCGTGTCCTCGCCGCCATCGAGGCCCGCGGCTGGGGCGACGAGACCGATGTCATCTTCACGACCGACCACGGGGAGCTGCAGGGAGACTTCGGCCTCCTGTTCAAGGGTCCCTATCACGTCGACGCACTGATGCGGCTGCCGCTCGTCTGGCGGCCGGCTCCGGCCGCTCGTGCTGCTGCCGGCGATGTCGGTGGCCCGGGCGTCGTCACCGAGCCGGTCGGTCTCGTCGACCTGGCGCCGACGTTCTGTCACATCGCGGGGCTACCAGTGCCTGGCTTCATGCAGGGTCGACCGCTACTGGTCCGCGACGGGGAACGCGGATCCGGGGGCGCCGGCGGGGTCCTCACCGAGTGGGATTCAGAGCTCTTCGGAGTCGGCGTGCATCTGCGGACGATCACGAAGGCCGGCTACGTCTTGACGGCGTACCTGCCGGGAACGGTCCACGACGGCAGTGAGGGCGAGCTCTACGACCTCGAGGCGGATCCGCTGCAGCGTGTCAATCGCTGGTCCGATGCTGCGATGCGCGGGTTGCGGGCCGACCTGCTCGCCGAGCTCTCCGATCGGCAGCCGCCGCCGCACGAACCGAGGCTGCAGCTGCAAGCGCCCGTCTGAGCGCGGGACGTCCGACGCGCCGCGCCGGCCCCCTGAACCGGCTCCCGGGGAGAAACGGGTAAACGGTTCCCAATGCACCTCACTCTCTGGGCACCGTTCGCGCGCCGGGTCGAGGTTGTGATGACGAGTCCCTCGTCCTCCTCGCGGCCGAGTCGGTGGCCGTGCTGACGCTCGATCGGGAGGTTGCGTGACGAGCTCCGGACCGGGAACCGGAACCGGCGCCGGCGCCCGGCCGGCCCGCGACGCGTGGCCGGGCCGGCCCTTCCCGCTCGGTGCCACCTATGACGGTGCCGGCACCAACTTCTCCATCTTCTCCGAGGTGGCCGAGCGCGTGGAGCTGTGCCTGTTCGACGCAGACGACAGCACGGGCGAGCTCGTCGAGGAGCGCATCGTGCTCGAGGAGATGGACGGCTTCTGCTGGCACCTCTACCTGCCGAACGTCGTTCCGGGCCAGCGCTACGGCTACCGCGTGCACGGGCCGTGGGACCCCGCGCAGGGTAAGCGGTGCAACCCCTCCAAGCTGCTCGTCGACCCGTACGCACGCGCCATCGAGGGTGAGGTCCGCTGGGCGCAGGCGTGCTACTCCTACGATCTCGGCGATCCCGAGCGGCGCAACGACGAGGACTCTGCCGCCTGCAACATGAAGTCCGTCGTGCACCACCCCTACTTCGACTGGGGGAACGACCGGCCGCTCGGCATCCCGCTCCACGACTCGGTGATCTACGAGACGCACGTGCGCGGGCTGACGATGACCCATCCGGACATCCCCGAGAACCTGCGAGGGACCTACGCCGGGCTCGGCCATCCCATCGCCACTGCCTACCTCCGCTCTCTCGGCGTCACCGCAGTCGAGCTGCTGCCGGTCCACCAGTTCGTGCACGACGCGCACCTCGTTGGGCAGGGTCTTCGCAACTACTGGGGCTACAACTCGATCGGCTTCTTCGCCCCGCACAACGGGTACTCGAGCGCCGGGCATGCCGGCCAGCAGGTGCAGGAGTTCAAGCAGATGGTGAAGACCCTGCACGAAGAGGGCATCGAGGTCATCCTCGACGTCGTCTACAACCACACCGCCGAGGGGAACCACCTCGGGCCGACCCTTTCGTTCAAGGGGATCGACAACGCCGCCTACTACCGGCTCGTCGCCGAGGACCCGACGTACTACTTCGACACGACCGGCACCGGCAACAGCCTCAACGTGCGCCACCCGCACACGCTGCAGCTCATCATGGACTCCCTCCGGTACTGGGTGACGGAGATGCACGTGGACGGCTTCCGCTTCGATCTGGCGGCGACGCTGGCGCGGCAGTTCCACGAGGTCGATCGCCTCTCGGTCTTCTTCGACCTCATCCAGCAGGACCCGATCGTGAGCCAGGTCAAGCTCATCGCCGAGCCGTGGGACGTCGGCGAGGGCGGTTACCAGGTCGGGAACTTCCCGCCTCTCTGGTCCGAGTGGAACGGCCGCTACCGCGACACCGTGCGTGACTTCTGGCGTGGCGAGGACAAGACCATCGGCGAGCTCGCTTCCCGCCTCACGGGCAGCTCCGACCTCTACCAGGACGACGCCCGCCACCCGACCGCCAGCGTCAACTTCGTCACGGCGCACGACGGCTTCACGCTCGCCGACCTCGTCTCCTACGACGACCGCCACAACGAGGCCAACGGGGAGGACAACCGCGACGGAGGGACCGACAACCGCTCGTGGAACTGCGGTGTCGAGGGTCCGACCGACGACCCGGAGGTTCGGGCTCTCCGGGCGCGCCAGCAACGCAACTTCCTCTTGACGCTGCTCTTGTCGCAGGGGGTCCCGATGATCCTCGGCGGGGACGAGATCGGTCGCACGCAGGGTGGGAACAACAACGCCTACTGCCAGGACAACGAGATCTCCTGGTACGACTGGGCGAAGCTCGACGAGGACCTGCTCGACTTCACGCGACAGCTCATCGCCTTCCGGAGGGAGCATCCGGTGTTCCACCGGCGGCGGTTCTTCCAGGGGCGCGCGATCCGGGGGACGATCGACCTCGCCTGGTTCCGGCCCGACGGCGAGGAGATGACAGACGACGACTGGGAGTCCGGCCAGGCGAAGGCCGTCGGCGTCTTCCTCAACGGTGGGGCCATCGACTACCGGGACCAGAGGGGTCAGCCGCTGCGGGACGACAGCTTCGCGATGCTCTTCAACGCCCATGACGACACCATCGAGTGGAAGCTGGCGGAGGCCGTCGGATCGAGGTGGTCCGGGTGGTCGGGCTGGGAGGTCGTGCACGACTCCGCCGCGAGGAGCGACGTGCTCGCGGCTGACGGACACACCGCCGTGACCGCCGCCCGCTCGCTCGTCGTCCTGCGAGCGACCGAGGCGGCGGACCGCAGCACCCCGGGCAGATGAGCATCTCCGGACAACGTTGAGCGACAGCGAGCATCCCCACTTCGGCGCACCGCGAGAGGGAGGATGCTGGGGTGCTGCTGTGGCTGGTGCGCGTCATCCGGGGAGGGGTGAACACCGGGCGCCGGTCGCTCGTGCTCCTCGGCGTGGTCGCGTTCGTCACCCTGGCAGGAGGCGTCGCATTCTCGTTGGCCGAGCACATCTCGGTCTGGGACGGATGGTACTGGGCCATCGTCACGGCGACGACCGTCGGTTACGGGGACATCACGCCGAAAACGAGTGCCGGCCATGTCATCGCTGTCGTCGTCATGCTCACGACGATCCCATTGCTCGGAGCTGTGTTCGCGCTCTGGTCCGGCGCGGCCGCGGCAGCACGACTGAGGAGGTTGTTGCACATGGGACGAGCGTTCCCGCAGGGTCAATTCCGCCTCGTCGTCGGCATGCACGCCGTCGTGCCGCCGATGCTCGACGAGCTCGTCGCCACCGGGCACGACGTCGTGCTCGTGGCCGACGTGGACTCAGCGAGTGTCCCGCCCGAGGTTCACCACGTGAAGGGCGATCCGACGAGCATGCACACGCTCCGCTCGGCACATCCGGAGAAGGCGGAGCACGCGCTCGTCACCGGCGCCTCCGACGGGGACGTCCTCGTCGAGGTCGTCCTGCTGCGCGAGTGCGCTCGCGAGCTGCCGATGACGGCGCTCGTGCACGCCAAGGCTGCAGCCGAGGCGGTGAAGGATCTCGGTGTCGAGGTGACCATCTCTGCCGACGACCTGCTGGCGCACACGCTGGCGAAGGTCATCGAGGCACCCCATGCCGGGGAGTTGCTCGTCGCGCTGCTCGGATCGGAAAGCCACCGATTGGACGAGCTGGCGGTGACCCCCGAGATGGCCGGACGGCACCTGTCGGAGCTGCGGGCGCAGCGCGACGACCTCGTGCTCGGGCTGGTCCACGGAAAGGAGGTCAGCCTCGGCATCGGTGTCGACCCCGAAGTGGCGGAGGGCGACCGGCTCCTCGTCGCCCGGCCCAGCTCCGACCGCAGCTGAGCCGATTCAGCCGCGGTCGATCCGAAGGGTGACGAGCTCGAACGGCCGAGCCTGGAGCTCCAGTTCGCCGTAGGCATCGACGGCGAGCGCGTCCGCGATGCCGCCGGACGACCGTTCGAGCAGATCGACCTTCGTGGCCCGGGCGCCGGGCGGCAGGCCCGTGAGCTTCACCGTCGCGAAGGTGCCGGCGTGCTCGTAGCAGCGCACGACGAGGTCGCCGCTCCCGTCGTCCGCCCGCTTCACGGCCGAGAGGCAGGCATGCTCGACTCCGAGGACGGATCCCCTCGGCGCCCTGTTGCCGCTCCGATCCCTCGAGGAGCTCGGAGCTGCCACCGCCCGGAGCGGGATGTTGAATGCCTCGGCCTCGGCGACGAAGCCGGCGGCTCCGCGTGCGTCCCCGGGCACGACCGCGTACGAGAAACGATGCAGCCCCGCGTCAGCCTCCGGGTCCGGCCAGCCTGGGCCGCGCAGCAGCGAGAGCCGCATCACGTTCGCCCGCACGTCGTACCCGTACTTGCAGTCGTTGAGGAGTCCGACCGACGTCGTCCCATCTCCGAGAGAGGCCCAGCGTTGTGCCGGCACCTCGAAACGTGCCACGTCCCAGGAGGTGTTGGCGTGCGTCGGCCGCTCCAGGTGCCCGAACTGCACCTCGTAGGTGGCGTGCGGGGAGCGAACGGCAACCGGGAACGCCACCTTCAGCATCTGGTGGCGCTCCTCCCAGGCCACCTCGGTGGCGAATTCGACCCGCCTGCTCCCGGCGCGCAGGCGTACCTCCTGGGTGAGCGTGGACGACCGGCCGATTCGGCGCGACACCCGGATGGAGGCACGTACCGGACCCTGCTCGACGACCTCGACCGACTCAGCCTCGATTTGATCGACCGCACGGTCGAAGGTCCCGAGCTCGACGTCCCAGGCGTCGAAGTCGTTCGGGAGGTCGTAGTGCAGCTGGAAGAGGTTGGCGCGCTCACCCGGGGCGATCGCCTCGCGACCGCTCGCCAGGTCGACGAGCGAGGTGACGAGCCCGTTCTCGTCGAGCGCCACCGACACGAGGCCGTTCGTGAGCGTGAGCCCGTCCGCGGCCGCCGGGTGTTCGAGCACGGCCGCGCCCGCCGACTCGGACGCCTCGTCCACGAGTGTCACGACCGACCATCCGGAGCCGTCGACGTCCACGGGCACCAATGCCAATCCGTCCTCGAGCAGCTGCACGGGACGGGCGATCCCGGCGGAGTCGATCGCCGCGACCGGGACGCCTGGGAGGCCGAGCTCACCGAGATCGACCACCACCGGTTCGAAGCGGCGCCCGGAGGCGGCGTTCAGCACGAGCACCGATCCGAGCGAATGCGGGGGTGCGATGCCGGCGTCGATGCTCGCGGCGATCGACTCGGCTGCCTCGCCGATGACATCGCCCGCCAGCTCGGCCACCTCCCCGTAGGCGACGAGGGCGTCGTCGTGGACCCAGTGGATGCTCGAACCGGGCAGGATGTCGTGGAATTGCAGCAGGAGCACCGCTTTCCAGGCGCGATCGAGTGCTGCGGCCGCCCGGGTCCACGCCTCCCCGTCGAGCGCGAGCGCCGCCCAGAGCTCGGCTTCCCGAAGGAGGATCTCCGAGCGCCTGTTGCCGAGCTTGCCGCGCGCTTGGCTCGTCTGGACCCCCCGATGGCGCTCGAAGTACATCTCGCCGGACCAGACCGGCAGTCCGCCCGAGCCGGGGCCGTGTGCCGTCCGGCTCGTGCCGGGTGCGGCCGCGTCCGCCGCCTCGTCCCACCGGCGAGCCTCGGCCTCTACGGCGTCGAAGAAGCCTCGCTGCGTCCCGAGCCGGACCTCCGGCACGGGCTCGCAGTGCTGGAGCCGGGCCGCGCGCTCGAGCATCTCCTCGGTCGGGCCGCCGCCGCCATCGCCGTAGCCGTACACGTAGAGCGATCGATCCGAGGTCGCATGCTGGGCGAAACGTCGCTCCCCTCCGACCAGCTGGCCGACCTGGAACTCACCGTTGTACGTGTCGGTCGGCGGGCAGTGGGCGAGCACGCGTGAGCCGTCGATGCCTTCCCACCAGAACGTGTGGTGGGGGAAGGCGTCGAGATCGTTCCAGCTGAGCTTCTGGGTGAAGAAGCGGCGGACGCCGGCGGCCTGCAGGATCTGGGGCAGGTTGCCCGAGTAGCCGAAGGCGTCAGGTAGCCAGCAGTCGACCGTTTCGACGCCGTAGTGGTCGAGGAACCAGCGCTTTCCGAAGATCAATTGGCGGGCGAGCGACTCGCCGGACGGGAGGTTCGTGTCGGGTTCG
Organism: Actinomycetes bacterium; assembly: GCA_021790615.1. The sequence goes on from JAJYGW010000363.1 coordinate 15,099, forward strand.
ACCCACATGCTCCCGACGGGCTCGAAGCGACCACCGGCCACTGCCTCTCTCATCTCGGCGAACAGCGCCGGATAGTGCTCTTCCATCCAGGCGTGCTGCTGGGCCTGCGAGCACACGAAGACGAAGTCCGGGTGGCGCTCGAGGAGCCGCAGGACGGTCGAGAACGTGCGGGCGCACTTGCGGCGGGTCTCCCGCACGGGCCAGAGCCACGCCGAGTCGATGTGGGCGTGGCCGACGGCCGTCACGTGATGCGCGTGTTCCGGCGCGGGGCGGTCCAGCAGCGGCGCCCAGCGGTGACGCTGCGCCGCGATCGTGCCACCAGGGTCGTGCAGGTCGACGCCGAGCGACACCGAGTCGAGCACACCGAGGATCTCCATCGAGCGGCGGTGACCGGCGCCGAGGGCGCCCACGAGCTCCATGAGGACGGTCCAGTCGTAGAGGACCTGCATCATGGCGTCGTCCTCGACCGCGAGGTCGAACCGCCGGAGCCGGTAGAGCGGCGTCCCTTCGTAGTCGGGCATCAACATCGGCCACTCGAGCGGGCCCTGGCGCTGCCCTGGGTTCGCGGCGGCCTCGAGCAGGATCTCGACGGGGTCGCCCGCCTGCGCCGACGCAGCGATCTCGACGGTGTCGTGCCTGGGGTTGATGCCCTGGCGGGGCACGAGGTGCACACGGTCCGGCGCCGGATCAAAGACCAACCCCTCGCCGCCGAACCCCACTTGTGCCCGGTAGCCGAGGTCCACCCGCGCGACGACGTGCTTTCCATCGAAGCGTTCCGGGATCTCCCCTGACGCCCGGAACCAGGACGTCGACCAACCACCACCCCAGTAGTCGCCGACCTGAAAGGGCACGTAGGTGAGCGAGAGCGCGTCGTCCGGGGGGATCGGCTCGCCTGCCAGGCGGCTGATCGACACCGAGAGCGGTGCCGACATGGGATGCGTGGCGGGCCAGATGACCTGCTCGAGCAGCCGCTTGATTCGGTCGCGTTGGATGTCGGTGGGGGAGCCCATGTCGCGTTTCTAGTGGGTGCGTGGGCGGGTCGAAGACGACGACACCGCCGTCGTCTCTTGTGCTCTCGTTACAGAGTCGGCCGCCACGCCTCGGCTGCCGCGACGTCACCAAAGGTCTCGAGGTCGAGGCCCGGCATTCCGGTGTCGCTCGTGGAGCCGGCAGAACCACGCCGCCACAGCCACAGGTCGAGTGCCCAGGCCGGACCACGCACGGCAACGTCCGCCTTCAGGTGAGCGGTCGCGTACACGCGATTGCCGGTGTCGATCGTCCACTCGGCGTCGGATGTGTCCGTGGCGTGCAGATGGACGCTCAAGTCGTCGCCGAGCTGAAGGTCCTCCCAGCTCACCTGCTTGTGGCCGCTGATGAGGAGGAAGTCGCCGATGCCGTCGGCGGCGAAGGCCGGGTCGACCGGCTCCACTTCCGCACCTGCAGCGAGCTCGGCGTCGACGCGGTGGATGAGCGTCTCGTGTGCCTGCCGCCTCCACCAGAACCCGACCGGTGCTCCCGTCCCCTCGGCGAAGTTCCAGGCCCGGTCATCCTCGGTCCTCGCCCGGAGTAGCCCGAGAAGGACGTCGAGTCGGTCGTGGAGCCAGTCTGCCGGTGACTGTTCTGCGGGGCGCTCCGGGATCGTGCGGCGATCGAGAACCTCATCGGGGTCACCCTGCAGAGCGACTGTGACCATGGCGTAGACGCGACCCAGGTGGTTGGCGAGGTCGGCGAGGGTCCAGTCGGGGCAGCTCGGGATGCGCTGCTCGTGTGCGGGCAGGGTCGCCATCTTGGTCGCGAGCTCGAGGATGCGTGTCGCATCCCGCTCGATGTGCTCCAGCGCCAGGTCTCGTTCCATGGTGAGAGTCTGGCGCGACGAGGCCAACCGTGAATCGCCCGGCCGTTGCCTCATGTCAAGACCTCCGGGAGCGGGTGCCACTGGTAGCATGGTCGGGCCTTGCGCGCCGGTCCGGTGCGTCTCGGCCCCATCGTCTAGAGGCCTAGGACACGACCCTCTCAAGGTCGAGACACGGGTTCGAATCCCGTTGGGGCTGCCAGCGGTCGAGCCGCGGGATGGTGGGTGCTGCTCGGGCGTCGCTCATCGAGCCCGGCCTTGACGCCCAGAGCTCAGCTCTGCGCTGCCCGCGTCACGTGTGCTGCTCGGTCACGGCGCTTCTGAAGACGCGCAGAGACGCTTGGCAAGCTCGTCGGCGCCCCGGTCGGGGTGTGAGCGGTGGCTCGCGTTCTCGGCCACGACGTTTGCTCCCTTGGCTTCGAGCGATCGGCGCAAGGTGGCGAGCGTGGCGCGAGGATTGGCCGCGTAGGTGCAGAACACCGCAGCCGGCTTGCCTCCCATCGCAGGCAGTCGTCCGATCGCGTTGAGCGCGGCCTTGGCAGGCCCGACCTTCACGACGATGAAGCCCTCTACCCACGATCCGACGGCGACCGCGTCGGCGTGCTCGATGTCGTCCGCTGTCGTCTCGGCCAGTGCTTTCAGCGTGGCATCCGAGCCACAAGCCCGTACCGCCGCGGCTACCGCCTCAGCAGCGCGGCGGGTTCGACCACTGCGGCTTTCGTAGGCAATGAGTACGTTCATGTGCTTCCTCCTGTGTCCGGGTCGGCGCGTCCCCTGATAGGACGGCAGCCAGCCACACGTAGTCCAGCTTGTCACCATCGAAGTGCGATGATCTTCCGGGCGTTGGCTGGCGGGCAACGATCCCACGACCCGGCGCGGGACCCGTGGCCGGACCTGGCTGCGTCGTCTTCCCTTCGGCCACGACTGAGCACCGGCCGGTCGACTGCGCGGGCGGGCGGTCCGGCGACTAGCCTGACTGCCTCAGGCGCGGCTGTTAGTGCCCGCTGATGAGCGGGAACAGTGGCGCTTGGTGACGCTCGCTGTTCCGTGGTTGTCGCGTGCTCGTACGCGATCGCCACCGTCACACGTCGGTCAGGCACGTAGCTAGGCACATATCGAACAGGTCTGTCGGTTCGGAGCAAGCCGCGGATGAACATTTGCGGCGGACCTGAGGAAGGACTCGGAAGCCATGATCCGCGACCAGGGCAGGCGACCGGCAGATGGCGGCTCTGCTCCCGAAGGCTTCAGCCTGAGTGGCACCGTCGAGCTCGGTGGCCCGGCCGCGGCGGCCTGCCAGGTGCCCGGCGACCCAGCCGGCTCCTTCACGGTCCTCGGCGAGGTGGAAGTAGGCCTCGATCCGGAAGGAGTCGTGGTCGACCGGAACACGAACCGCGCTTATGTTGCATGCTCCCGCTCGAACAGCGTGACGGTGGTGGACATCGCGAGCATGTCGGTCGTCGATCGGATCGAGGTCGGGCGCGAGCCGATCGACGTCGAGTTCGACGATGAGTCCGGTCTGCTCTTCACTGCCGACGCTCGGTCGAACCAGATATCGGTGATCGACGTCCGAAAAGGGCGGCTCGTCGGGGCGGTCCCGGTCGGCACGATCCCGGCAGGCCTCGCGTTAGACCGTGCCGGGCGCCGGTTGTACAGCGGGGACACCATGAGCGCGTCCGTGAGCGTCGTCGACGTCGATCGTCTCGAGCGGATCGCCTCGGTGCCCGCCGAGCTTGGCGCGGGAGCCGTCGCCGTGGAACCGAGAACTCGGCGCCTCTATTGCGTCAACTTCGTCACCGCCACCGTCACGGTCGTCGATACCGAGAGCCTCGAGGTCGTGGCGACGATCCCGGTGGGAGAGGGTCCCTGTGCCGTGGCCATCCGCCCCGGCACGTCAGATGTCTTCGTCGTCAACTCGCTCGCATCGACGGTCGTCCGAATCGATGGGACCACGAATGTGGCGGTGGAGGAATTCCCCGTGCCGAACGCTCCGGTTGGTCTGTTCGCGGGCCCGGCGGGGGACCGCCTCTATACGGCGAACAGGGGCGATGGCACCGTGAGCGTGCTCGGCCTCGACGGCACCGAGTGGGGTCGCGCGCGCGTCGGCACGGCACCCGGCGGCGTGATCGTCCACCCCGAAGAGCCCGGCCTCGTCCTCGTTGCGAATGCAGGGACCGGCTCGCTCAGCCTGCTCGAAGACACGCTCTCCGGGCCGTCTGCCACCGAAGCGCGAGACAGCGTCCACCCCCTCGTTGGAGAGCGTGTGCCCGGCTTTGCATTGCCCGACCTCCGCACGGGCAAGGTGCGGCACCAGAGCGAATGGGCGGAGAAGAAGTACATCCTCAACTTCTTCGCCAGTTGGTGAGGCCCGTGCAACGCGGAGGCGCCGGTCATCGAGGACCTGCGTCGCCGTACAAGCCGGTCGGGCTTGGAGATCATCTTGGTGAACGTGTGGGAAGGCGTGAACGCTGTGGCCGAGGCCACGAGCTTCTGCGACCTCTGGGGAATTGGGGGAACCGTGCTCCTCGACGAGTCAGGGGAGCTCGCCGAGCGCCTCGGCATCAGGGGTGTGCCGACGAACGTCTTCGTCGATGCCGATGGGGTGGTCTCGGCCGTAGGGGCTGTGAGGCCGGAGGAGCTCGAACGAGAGACCCGCCGGTTGCTCGGCCCGGACGTCGAGATCGAAGCCCCGGGACGCGCGCAGATGGGCGCCGATCTCGGCAACGTCGAGCACCATGTCAGCTCGCGCGCCTGAGGCCGGGCCGAGGCTCGACGGGTAGCCGCCGAGGAACCCAGATCTCGCCCTCGGGGAGCACCTGCGGATCGGTCGCCCGCTTCAGGTGGGCGAACTCCTCCCAGCGCTGTGACATGACGAGGGCGGACACCGCCGCGTCGAACGAGTCCTCGCTCCTCGCCGCCTGCGCCGCCAAAGCTTCGGGGATGCCATGCGTGCGCGCCAGCGCGGCGAGATAGTCGCGCCGCCGTTCGGCACTGCTCTTCACCACCGGCCCCGTCAACAGACGCGGCCAGATCTCGACGACGAGGGGCAGTGCGGGCTCGTCGAAGGGCCAGATCGAAAGTCCGGCCCTCCTCAACTCCGAGAGCCAAGGCATGCCGCGGATCGACCCGGTCCCGACGGAACCGGCACCTCCGATTTGGAAGACGGACTTGGGCCTGAGGCCCCCGACAGGCGCGAGTCGCTGCTCAGTGGACCTGAAGTGGCGGTAGAGGTCGGGCTTCTGCTTGCCCGGCCGGCCCCAGAACGGCGGCTCGCAGCCCGTGAGCCAGCTCTCTCCCTCGGCGGCGACGAGCTCCCAGACCTCGTGAACCGACCGGAGCCCTCGCTCCCGCAGGAACCACGCCGGCAGCGAGAACGCGAAGTCCAGACCGACGACCACGTCGCTGTCCCTGCGGGCGACGTCGATGACGTGGCCCATCGCCTGTTCCCGTGAGATGCCGGCGAGGAGCTCTTGCAGCTCGCCGTCACGAGCACGCGCGAAGGAGATGGCCCGACCCGATCCGGCCGCCCCCGACCAGTCGACGGCGATCACATCCCTCAAAGCGATGGGCGGACGATACCGTGCGGTCCGGCAGGAGTCCGTGTCTCCCGCGCCCGCCGCGGCCGGCGGCGAGGTCGGCCACTGAGAGCGGGCGGAGTGTGCCGAGGCGGGCAAGCCCGACTACCATTCGGCCGCGTGGACCATCGAGGGGGTCCGCCCCTGCAGGGGAAGTTGCCGTGACGCGGGCAGAGTGGTTGGACGCCGTGTCGGAGGCCGAACGAGGTACCTACGACGAGAGCCGGCGCGCGTTCGAGTCCGATCTGCCGGGGACGTTCGAAGCCTTCGCCGGCCTCCTCGAAAAGGCAGAGCTGCGTGGCTCCTACAAGACCGCGAGCGCGGCTCTGTACGGCATGATCCGGCACACCGACGAGACGGGTGGCGACCCGCTCCAGCTGGTCGAGCGCCTTCGGCAGCTGGCCGAAGAGGAAGGCGACGAGGCGACGGTGGCGCTTGCCCTCGCCTGGCGGGCCTGGGCATGGATCACGAGACACGACGCCGCCCACCTCGCGAGTGCCTCGCTCGACCTGGCCCGCGCCACGGTCATGCTCGAGACGACCATCGGCGACGAGGTCGTCCGGGCGAGCGCGCACCTCCGCCTCGCTTTTTCGCATCTCCACCGGCGACTGTGGGAGCTCGCAGACGAGCAGTTCACCGCCGCCGCCATGATGGTCGACACCGTCGACCCGTTCGGTAAGGATCCGCTCCTTCACCGCGCTGCCCTCGCCTACAACCGCATCATGGTGCTGCTCCACTGGGCCTCCGGGCTTCGGCTGATCGGGGACGCCGCGGGTGTCGCCGACCGGCGGGAGCAATTCCGCGTCGAGAGCGCGCAAGCAGCACTCATCGACATGCCCGAGGAGTGGCGCCGCGAGCTCGGCCTCGCGTGGTTGTTCATACGCGCCATCGCCGGTGACGACGTGGCGGACGATGCCATGAGAGCGCTCGAAGATCCGAACCTGCCGGAGGGTTGGAGCGGGCTTTTGCACTTGGCTGTGGCTCTCTGCCCCGAGTCGGTCGGCGTGGAGCAGGCGATGTCTGCGTGCGAGTCCGCCGTGGCCGAGCTCGAGGCTGCAGACGAACCGTCCGAGTACGACATAGCGCTCTATCAGGCAGCCGAGCTCGAGGCTCTCGCGCTGGGGAGGACGACGGCCGGCCAGCGGGCATTGCGGCGTTTCTCCGTGCAGCGCGACAGCGACCGCTCGGGCGTGCTCCTGTCCATGCGCTTCCTCATCGCCTCCGAGCGGCTGCGCGCCGAACATGACCTGCTCAGCCAGCACGCTTACCTCGATCACCTGACTGGTATGGCGAACCGCAGGGCCCTCGACCGCTACCTGGACGACCTGCGCGCGCGGGGCATCGAGGACGCCGCGATGCTCGCCATCGACGTGGATCACTTCAAGGCAGTGAACGATCGCTTCGGGCATGGGGTGGGCGACGAGGTGCTGCGGCGACTCGGGACGATCTTCGCGGCGAGCGTGCGATCGGAGGACTTCGCCGCTCGCATCGGCGGCGACGAATTCGTCGTCGTCATGGCCCGCTCGACCTCGACAGCCGCAAAGGAGCGAGCTGAGGCGATCGTCCGTTCGGTGGCCGAGACGCCCTGGGGCCAGATCGCGCCTGCTCTCGGGGTGTCCGTCAGCATCGGCGTCGCCGCCGACCGGCTCGAGCACGTCGATGCCCTCGCGGCTCGGGCGGATGCGGCGCTCTACCGCGCCAAGGAGGCGATGGGGACCGTATCGGAAGCCCTCTGACCCGTCGAGGGACATTTCCCTGCATCTTCGGGAAGAGTGTCACCTCTCGGGTGGCAAGCTGGGGTTGAACGTCACCGTCGCACCGGTCCGTGACCGGCCGCCGTACCCGCACCCCGCCCGGGCCACCACATCGTCACTGTCTCCATCGGTGCCGGTTCACCCAGTTCCGCCACTGCCTCGCGCAGCTCGTCGTCGCGTTCGGGCGGCAGGCAGAGACGCTGGCGCAACCACTCGATGTCGGTCTCGGGATGGGTGTGCCCGGCGGAGGCACTCGAGTCGGGAGTCCAATGTTCCACGGATGGCACCTCGCCGAGCGCCTCGGTGACCACAGCGGCAGCGTCGTCGGCAGTCGGTCTCGTCGGCCGAGTCAGGCCCCACATGCGCTTCCACAGCGGCGACACCCAAGACTGGGGGTGGGCCGCCGTCAGCTCCATCACGACCCTGACGCTCGCGTGCATGGTCAGCGCCTGGACGAAGGGGCAGAGGTCCGGAGCGTTGTAGGCTACGTGGGCGCAGACGACGACGTCGGCGACAGGGATCTCGTCTGCAACGTCGGGCCAGCGGCCCTGGACCAGCTCCACCTCGACGGTCCCGGCGGCGAGTGCTGCCACGATGTCCAGCATGTCCCTGCCCTGGTCGACGGCGATGAGGCGCGACGCATGACTTGCGAGTGGCAGGCTCGCCGCCCCACCGCCGCAGCCCACGTCGAGGAGCGTGCCCCCACCGTCCTCGGGCAGGGCCGCCGCGATGCGTCGATGGGTGGGTGTGAGCTTTGAGGCCACCGCGTGCCGAGCAGCGTCGCCGAACACCGCCGAGGGGAAGCACCACGGTGAAGTGGGCGCGTTCGACAGGATCTCGTCGGGGATCGCCCACTCGGCGAGTGACTCGGACCAGTAGGTGGCGGCGGACGTGGCGGCGCCGTCACCACCGCTCATGGTGCACCGCCTGCTCGGGGGTCCTCCGCCCGCGTTTCAGCGAGGGCGAAGGGGCGTCCGGCGCTCGGTGCCCGACGGCGATGGCGCCAATGGGCGTCAGCGCGCCGGGCACACCGAACGCCTCGCGGAAGGAAGGGATGCGCGCGGGCGGGATACCGAAGAAACACGCCCCCAGACCCTCGTCCACCACTGTCAACAGCACGAGGAGGGACGCGAAACCCGTGTCGATGTGCCAGTAAGGCACTGGCCACCTGCTCTCGTCCCTGTCCGTCCATCCCTTGTCGGCCTCGGCGTAGCGGTCGAGGTAGGCGTCGCGGTTCGACAGCGGGACGATGAGGAGAGGAGCCCGGCGCATCCCTTCCAGGAACGGGGTGTCCTGCGGCGAGTCCTCCGGCGTGGTCGCCTCCCAGAAGCGCTTGTTCGAGTCGAAGGACTCGCACACGAGGAACTCGAACCCCTGCGAGAAGCCGGCACTCGGCGCCCGGAGCGCGTTCGAGAGCAGGCGGTCGCGCACCGCCTGATCGACCGGGCGGTCCGGGTCGAAGTTCCTGACCATGCGCCGGCGCAACACCACGTCCTGGAATTCCATCGTGCCATATTGCCCGGCTCACGCCTCGGGCATCACCGGTTCTCTCTGGTCGAACCACGCGCTCCCTGCGTTTGCGACCACCACCAGGACGAGGGCGCTCACCTCGATCGCCGTCAAGTGCTGCCCG
>JAJYGW010000260.1 GCA_021790615.1 Actinomycetes bacterium
CATGTAGTGGTTGAGCGAGACGGTCACGGTGTGGCCGGAGTAGACGGGAGGCTTGGCCACCGAGAGGGTGTAGTCGATCACCGGCTCCCCCGTCTGGCCGTACGCGTAGAGGGGTCGGTACATCAGGCCTTGCAGCAGGTTCAAGTTCGCACCGCTGAAGTACGAGAACGACGGCATCGGGAAGATGAAGTTGGGCGTCTCACCCGCGGGCTCTGCGTAGAGGACGGTCCCCCCGAGCAGCGGCTTCCCACTCGGTGTCGACGTGGAGGGGCTCGTCGAGTGAGACGGGGCCGAGCTCGAGCATGCGCTCAGGAGGACCGCTGCGCCGAGGAGCGCGGCGACCGACCGGGTTCTCGGGTGCGGCCCGGCGGAGCCAGACCGGCGGGTCCGGGGCCGAGGGCCTCCAGCGCCGACCGGGACGAGACGGCGGGGCGAGACGTGAGACGGCACAGCAACCTCCTGAACGACGCCCCAGCGCCAACCGAGCTTGGCGACGTTACCAGCGCCCGAGCGAGCTCACCAACGCGTGCAGCAACGCTCTCGCGTCCCGAGAGGGGTCGGCGCCCCTCTCGCAACCTTCTGGCGCGCACGAGCGCGCCCACGGTGACGGCTCGCTGCCTCGAGGTGGCGGCGCGTCCCCCGGCGGCGGCGCGCCGCCCGGCGGTAGAACGAGGGACGTGACGACGCCTGAGCCCGCCTTCGCTCGCGATCCCGCCACCGCCCGGTACTACGACCGGCGCGCACCCGAGTACGACGAGTGGTACCAGGGCCAGGGGCGCTTCGCGACCCGCGACCGTCCGGGCTGGGCCACCGAGGTGGAGGAGCTCGTTGCGCTCGTCGGGAGCCTCCCGCCGATGCGAACCCTCGACGTGGCCTGCGGGACCGGCTTCCTCACGCGACACCTACGAGGTCTCGTCGTCGGGCTGGACCAGAGCCCCGCGATGGTCGCACTGGCCCGCTCACGGCTCCCAAACGGTTCGGTGCTCCTCGGGAGCGCCCTCGCGCTCCCCTTCGCCACCGCGTCGTTCGACCGGGTCACGACCGCCCACTTCTACGGGCACCTCCCGCCCGACGAGCGGGCAGCCTTCCTGGCCGAAGCGCAGCGCGTGGCGCCCGAGCTCGTCGTGATCGACTCGGCGCGGCGCCCCGGCGTCGAAACGGAGTGCTTCGACGAGCGGATCCTGAACGACGGCTCTCGCCATCGGATCTTCAAGCGCTTTCTTTCGGCGGAACGGCTCTGCGCCGAGCTCGCGGGTGAGGCGCTGTTCGCGGGGCGATGGTTCGTTGCTGCACGCACCCGGCGGAGCCCGGGACGGGCTGGGCGCGCTGGCAGTACCGACCGTTGATGACCAGAGGGCTCCTCGCCGACTCCAAACCGTCTCCAGCGCCAGGCTCCCGGCATGCTCATCGGCGGGCCGGCTCGTCCGTCGGCACGCGACGCACGCCAGCTCCTAGGATTAGATCGTGCCACGATCTAATCTCACGACCGGGCTGTCGCCACTCGGAGCGGCATGGGAGGACGAGCGCAGCCTCGGCACCGGGACAGGACGGATGGCCGTGCTGGCGGGTTTCGGCGTGGCACTCGGGCTGCTCGGCGGCGTGGCGGCCTTCGCCGTGGTGCGCCTCGTCGGGTTGCTGTCGAACCTCGCGCTCCTCCACCGGGTCGGCTTCGACCTCCCGAACCTGCGCCACTACCACCCGACCCCGGTCCTGATCCCGATCGCCCTCGCAGGCGCCCTCGTCGTCGTGGCGCTCGCCCGCTGGTCGCCGGTCATCAAGGGCCACGGCATCCCCGAGTCGATCGAGGCCGTCCGCGACCGGGAGAGCCGCATCGCACCCCGGGCTGCGCTCGCGAAACCAGTCTCCGCCGCCATCGCGATGGGGACCGGTGGGCCCTTCGGTGCCGAGGGGCCGATCATCGTCACCGGTGCAGCCTTCGGCTCCCTCATCGGCCAGCTCCTCCCGACGAGCCCCGCCGAGCGGCGCATCCTCCTCGGCGTGGGGGCCGCCGCCGGCATGGCCGGGGTCTTCGGCACGCCGGTCGCCGGCGTCGTCTTCGCCTTCGAGCTGCTCGTCTTCGAGCGCTCGCTCCGGGTGCTGCTCCCGCTCGTGCTCGCCACCTCGATCGCCGACGCCCTCCACCGGGTCCTGATCGGGGCCCAGCCCCTCTTCGCCCTCGAGCGACCCTCCTCGGTGTCGGTCCCCCCCGAGCAGCTCCCGCTCTTCGCGCTCCTCGGGGTGGCGATCGGGCTGCTCGCGGTGCTCGTCAACAAGGGACTGTTTCGCGTCGAGGCCCTCTACCGGCGGCTCCCCATCCCGGACGCCTTCCACCCGCTCGTCGGGGCAGTCGGCTTCGCGGCCATCGGGCTCGCCGTGCCGGGCACGCTCTCGGTCGGGTACTGGGCCATCACCGACGCCGTGAACAACCGGTTCCTGCTCGAGGGTGCCCTGGTGCTCTGCGTCGCCAAGCTCGTCTCCTGGTGGATCGCGCTCGGGTCGAACACCTCGGGCGGGACGCTCGCGCCGATCTTCCTCGTCGGTGCCACCATGGGCGAGGCGATCGGCCAGCTCCTCGCCCGGCTCCTCCCGGCGGCGCATCTCGACCCCGGCGCGTTCGCGCTGGTCGCCATGGGCGCGTCCTTCGGGGTCGGCGCACAGGCCCTGCTCACCGGGGTGATCTTCGCGGCCGAGGTGACCGGCGGGTACGGGCTGCTCCTCCCGCTGCTGCTGGCCACCGGGGTCGCCGAGGTCGTGGCCGAGCGCTGGTTGCCGCACCGCATCATGACCGACAAGCTGCTCCGGCGGGGGGCGCGGGTCGAGCTCGACACCGCCGTCGACCCCCTTCGCCTCGTGACCGCAGCCCAGGCGGTGCGCGGAGCCCTGGCGGACGGGGGCCTGGGACCGAACGGGGCTGGTACCGCTGGGGCGGCGAAAGGGTTGGGCAGCCCTCGAGGGACGGGCACCTACCCACGTCCGGACCGGGGGGTCGTGAGCGGCGAGGGGGCGAGGGCCGGCGACGAGCCGAGGACGCACGAGCGGGTTGCGACGGGCCGGGACGGCCGGACGCCGCAACAGACTGGGCGGGACGGCCGGAGGCCGCAACAGATCGACGCCTTCGCCTACCTCGCCGACGCGCTCCCGGCGTTCCTCGCCGGGGCCGACTCGCTCGAGGTCGTCGAAGGGGGCAGTCCGATCGGCCTCCTCCGGCCTGAGGCCCTTGCCCAGGCGCTCCGTCGGCACGAGCTCGAGGAAGTGCGCCAGGCGCCGAACCTCCGGTTCCGCCTTCCCCACCGCCTGTCGGCTCCGCCGGCCGACCCCAGCGGGCTGGTCGGCGGCGACGCGCCGGAACCGGTGGCGCACCCGCCCGACTCGCCGTTGGGAGCACCGGGAGCTTCGCCGAGCCCGGCCCGGACCCGCGCCACCTCTGGGTCGCCGGGACCTCGGATCACCCGCGGATCAGGAGCGCCCGTCACTCCTGCCTCGCCGGAGCTGGCCCCGACGGCTGCGCTGCTCGGAGGCGATCGCGGTGGCGAGGTCTCGGGGATAGGTCCGCCGCGCGACCAACACGAGCAGGAGACCCGCGGCGGCGAGGGGAAGCAACATCACGAGGAAGGTCCGGTCGAGCCCACGAGCGGCGGCAGCAGTCAAGGCGGCCCCTGACTGACCCCGGCCGTTCGCCGCCAGGCCCTGGTCGCTGCCACCGAACGAGGCCGCGACGATGCCGAACACCAGCGGAGCGGCCGCGACGAGCAGCGTCCGCGCAACCGTCCGGACAGCCTCCGCCCTACCCCAGAGCAGGTGGTGGACGACGTCGAGACGTGCGGCGTCGAGGGGTGGGTTGGTCCCGCCGTAGGCGATCCCGCCCAGGAAGAGCAGTGGGAGTGCGAGCGCCGGCGCCGCGACGGCAAAGCCCGGGGCGAGGAGCAGGGCGGCGGCGAGGAAGGCGATCCCCGTCACCCCCGGTCGGGCGGCGATACGGCCGGCACCGATCAGGCGGTCAGCGAGCCGGCCACTCCACAGCACACCCGCCAGCGCGCCGGTCGCGACCAGGAGGAAGACCGTGGTCGCTTCGACCTGGTCCAGGCCGAACTGGGCTCGCAGCAGCTCGATCCCGAACGTCTCCAGGCCGCTGAAGAAGAAGTAGCCGAGGGCCGAGGCGACAACCAGGACCACGTTCGTCGGAATGCGCAGGATGTAGCGGGTGGCCGCCCAGAGCGACATGCCGCGTGGGTCGTCCCGCAGGACCAGCTCCGCGCGTGGCCGCACGTGTGCAGCCCGCACCTCACGGACCAGCTCCGACGAGACGGCGGCCTCGCTGGCTGCGCCCCCGTGGGCCAGGGCGCCATCCGGGTCGCCCGGGACGCTCGGTGGCGGCACGCTCCCCGAGCGGGGCGCAGCGCCCCACGCCCCGTCCCCCTCCGGGGCGGGCTCCACGGTCGTGCCGAGGGGCCGCCCGGGGCCGGGTTCGGCTGGCTCGGGTTCGGCTGGCCCGAGTTCGGCTGGCCCGAGTTCGGGGAAGAGCCGGCTCTGCCCACCCCGGAGCGGCTCCGTGAGCCCCCGCGCCAGCGCGAGCGCCAGCGCCGTCCCCGCCGCGCCCAACGCGAAGAACGAGATGCGCCACGACAGAAGCCCGGCGAGGTCACCCGAGACGAGGATCCCGAGCCCTGCGCCAACCAGCTCGCCCGCCACGAGATAGCCGTAGATCTGGGCTCGCTCGCCGGGGAGGAAGAAGTCGCCGGTGAGCGAGGCAACCGCCGGGCCGGCGACGGCGACCACCGCGCCGAGCGCAAGCCGAGTCGCGAGCAGCACCCCGTAGCTGGGGGCGAGACCCGAGGCCGCCTGGGCAACCGACCAGAGCGCCACCGACGCGACCAGCAGGCGCACCCGCGAGACACGGTCCACGAGCACGCCGAAGGGGAGCGTGGCCAGCGCTGCGACGGCCGTCGTGACCGTCACCAGCAGGCCGAGGCGGACCGCACCGACACCGAGCGAGTGCTCGAGTGGGAGGGCGACGGCACCCACCGTGGCCCCGTCCGCGCTCGAGAGCGCGAGGACGCAGGCGAGGAGCGTGACAACGCGGAGTCGGGCCAGACCGCCCACTCGCTCCGCGAGCCGTCCCTCGAGGTTCCGGCCGAACCACGTCGGGAGATGGAACGCCTCGTGGGCCTGCACCCCCGCAGCGGCGTCGGCTTCGCGGGCTCGAACTCCCCGCCTGGCCCACCCGCGGCCGTTCGGGAAGTCCACTCCCGCCGACGCTACTCATGCCCCGCTCGAGTCGGTCCCCATCGAAGCGAAAGGG
>JAJYGW010000286.1 GCA_021790615.1 Actinomycetes bacterium
ATCTCCACCTCGATCCCCCCCTCGGCCAACAGCTCGGCCGCCTGCCGGGACTTCTCGACGGTCGCGCCGTAGGTCACGATGGCGAGGTCCTCACCGGCGCGCACCCGGCGCGCCTTGCCGAAGGGCACGAGGTGCTCCGGCCCGGGGAAGGGATCCCTCGTGTAGGGCTGGCGGAGCAGGTGCTTGTGCTCGAGGAACAGGACGGGGTCGTCGGCCCGGAACGCCGTGCGGAGCAGCCCCGCTGCGTCCGCCGCCCGCGAGGGGAACGCGACCAGGATGCCGGGCACGTGGGTGAAGATCGACTCCCCGGACTGCGAGTGCCAGATCGCCCCACCGGTGAGGTAGCCCCCGATCGGGACCCGGACCACCATCGGGCAGGAGAACGCGCCGTTGGACCGCCACCGGATCGTGGCCGCCTCGCTACGGAGCTGCTGCATGGCCGGCCAGATGTAGTCGAAGAACTGGATCTCCGGGCAGGGGTGCAGCCCCCGGACCGCCTGGCCGACGGCCCGGCCGATGATGTTCGCCTCGGCGAGCGGCGTGTTGTAGCAGCGGGCCAGGCCGAAGCGGCGCTGCAGGCCGTGGGTGGTGCCGAACACCCCACCCTTGCCCTCGACCTCCGCGAGCAGCGCCTCGCGGGCGTCGGCCACGTCCTCCCCGAACACCCGGACTCGCTCGTCCGCCGCCATGACCTCGGCGAGCGTGCGCCGGATGGCCTCGCCGAGCGCCACGACCTCACCGATGCCGGCCTCGTCCAGCTCGCCCCGCTTGGCCCGCGAGGTCGCCGGCTCGCGGGTCGGCGTCGCGGGAGCGGCCGGCCCGGTCCCGGCCGGCCCGGTCCCGGCCAGCTCCGGGAGCGCCGGCCCGGGCACTGCCGGCTCCGGGCGTGCCGGCTCGACGATGGCCGGCTCGGTGACGCGCGCGAGGTCCCAGAGGTGGAGGGTCGCGCTCGCGGGGTCCGGCCGGGGTGCTGCGAGCGCACGCGCTGCAGCCTCGGCGACCTCCGCCGCCGCCGCTGCCCGGATCTCCGCGAGCTCTGCTGCGCCTGCGACGCCGAGCTCCTCGAGCATGGCCGCCATCGTGACGAGCGGGTCGTGGCTCGCCTCGTCCGCGAGGTCCGCCTTCGAGCGGTACTTGCTCTGGGTGTCAGCGGAGGAGTGGGAGTAGGGCCGCGTCACGATCGCGTGGAGGAGACGTGGGCCTTCCCCGGCACGTACCCGCTCGATGGCCGCGGCCCCCACCCGGCGCGCCTCGAGGTAGTCCCGCCCGTCGATCCGGTCCACGCCGAGACCACGGAAGCCGGAGACGAGCTCGGAGATCGGCGCTGGCGCCTGCTCCGAGGCGGGCACCGAGATCGCATAGCCGTTGTCCGCCACGACGTACAGGACGGGCAGCGCGAGCGTGCAGGCGGTGTTGAGGCTCTCCCAGAACTCGCCCTCCGACGTGGCCCCCTCACCGAGGGAGACGTAGGTGAGCTCGTCCCCCGTCGCCTCGACGCCCGGGAGCTGAGGTCGCCGTGATGCGTAACGGGTCGCCTCGGCGCAGCCCACCGCGGGCAGGCACTGGCTCCCGGTGGGGCTCGACTGCGTGGCGACGTGGTGACGACGGGATCCCCAGTGGCAGGGCATCTGCCGGCCGCCCGATGCCGGGTCGTCGGCCGAGCCCACGGCCTCGAGCAGGATCTCATACGGGCTCACCCCGAGGCCCAGCATCAGCGCCCGGTCGCGGTAGTACGGGAAGAACCAGTCCTGCCCCGAGCGGAGCGAACGGGCGAGGCCGAGGAGCAGCGCCTCGTGGCCGGCCCCGGAGATCTGGAAGAAGACCCGACTCTGCTTCTGGAGCGTGATCTCCCGGTCGTCGAGCGCGCGCGACACGCAGGCGAGGCGGTAGTCCTCGAGCAGCTCGTCCTTGGGGTAGGGCAGCGCATCGGGTTGGCTCGCCGGGCCTGCTCCGCTGGCGCGCGTGCGCCGGGCTGGCGCCCGGCCGGTGCGGGCGACCTCACTCGCGGTCGACGCCCGGCCGTGGCGGGCCGCTGCAGCCGAAAGGGGCGCCGTGCCGTTGTGCGAGGCGTCCTCCGTCGCCTTCGCGCTCCGTGCGGTCGCTGGCGCGGACTTCGCGCTCCGTGCGGTCGCCGGCGCGGCCCCACCGCCCGGCGCCGTCACTCCCGACGCGTTCCGCCGTCCGCTACCCCGCCCCGCCGTCTCAGACTTCGCCACCATCGTCACGCCCTCCCGTACACTCCGGCCTGCCTCGGCGGATGGGGCCCGACCGGTCGACTCCCGGCCGCTCTCGTCCTCGATCCTCGGCGGTCCGCTCCCAGCAGCGCTTCCCGACCCGGTCGACTTCCCATGTGGCCCGGACCGTCCGGGCTGGTGGAACAGGCTCGCAGCGTGTTCGCCCGAGGACTGTCCGCGTGCCCGAGCCTAACCCCGCCACTGCGACGCAGGGGGGAGGGCGGGGCTCCTCAGCGGAGACGCAGCGGAGCGTGCGGGGAGTCCTTCACGACGATCTCCTCGCCGTCGAGCATCCGTTCCCGCAGCTCGGCAAGGGCTCGCCGGCGGGTCTCCGGGTCCAGGCGGTCGAGGAACACGACCCCGTCGAGGTGGTCCGTCTCGTGCAGCAGGGCGCGTGCGAGTCGGTCGGTACCGACGACCTCGATCGGCTCTCCGTGGCTGTCGAAGCCCCGGGCGACCACGCGCCGAGAGCGCCGGAGCGGGCAGGTGATCCCCGGGATCGAGAGGCAACCCTCCTCGTCCTCGACCTCCTCGGGATCGACCTCGACCATCACCGGGTTCACCAGGTGCCCGACGTCGTCGTCCTCGGCGTCCCGACGGAGGTAGGTGAACACGCGAAGCCCGACGCCGATCTGCGGTGCCGCGAGTCCGGCACCGTTCGCGTCGAGCATCGTGTCTCTCAGATCGGCGACGAGCCGCCGCAGGCTGCGATCGAAGTCGATCACCTCTGCCGCCTTCGTCCGCAGCACCGGATCTCCGAGGATGCGGATCGTCTTGGTTGCCAGCGCTCGCTCCCTTCACCTCGTCACGGACCTCGGCTTCGTGCCGTTCTGTACGCTAACGTGCCCGAAGCCGGCCGGGCACCGTCGGCGGGACGGTGGGAGCGGGGCGGAGCGAGGAGGGACGGGCGTGTCAGTCATGGCATACGTGCTGATCCAGACGGAAGTCGGCAAGGCTGCTCAGGTCGCGTCCAAGGTCGCCGGGATCCCCGGCGTCGTGGCCGCCGACGACGTGACCGGACCCTACGACGTCATCGTGCGGGCCGAAGCCGCTTCCGTCGACGAGCTCGGCACGATGGTCGTCAGCCGAGTCCAGCTCATCGAGGGGATCACGAGGACGCTGACCTGCCCCGTGGTCCGCCTCTAGAGCTCCTCAGGTATGACCGTCGTCACGGATGAGGCAAGTTTTCAGGCGGCGAGGCTGAGTCGAGCCCTGCTGATGTAGTCGGTGACGGCGTGGTCGATGGTCGCGAGGGCGGTCCGCAGGGGGGGTGGTGCGGGTGGCTGGTCGGCTGCGAGAAGGGGGTGGAGGAGGCGGTGATCGAGCTTGGTGTAGAAGACGGCGGCCTTGAGACCGTCGGTGGTCAGGGTGTAGGTGTTGGTGTGCGGGACCCGGGCGATGAGGCCTTTGAGGCGGAGTCGGCGCAGGTCGTAGGTCATCTGCGCTCCGCTGTCGGGGCCACCGAGGAGGCTCTCACCGAGGCGCGAAGGCTCTTGTTGGTGAAGCCGACGGTGGCGGTCAACGCGACGCAGAGGGCGCCGGTCAGGGCCATGACGCGTGGATCCCCGAAGCGCAGGGCTCCGGTTCGTTGGCCCTCCTCGACCGAGGGCTGTGAGATCCGCTCGAACAGAGCGCTCTCGATGGCACAGCCCTGACCGGCACGTTGCACCTCGAGCAGACGGCGGTTGGCCGCTCGGGCCTTGGCCCGGAGCTCGGGGAGGTTGGTGAGACGCCGCTGGCATCCCAAGTCGTTGGGAGCGTTGACGACGGTCTCGATGCGCAGCGCACGACCTTCCTTCAGGTACTCCTCGATCCTGGAGTGCTTGTAGAAGGCATTGATCGTCACATCCGTGCCCCGGGTGACGACCTTCGTGGCGAACTCGCCCTTGGTGTTCGAGTAGATCCGCCGGTCGAAGATCACCTTGATCTCGTCGGGCCGGCCCACATCGATGTTGTCGGTCACTATGGCCTCGAAGAACGCTCGGGCCCGCCGTGGGGCGTCGAAGACGATCGTGCGGGACATCTCGACCTGGCGCATCGAGAGCTCCCACCAGTAGCCACCCGCCCGGTCGACGTCGTCGAGGGGCGTGGGGATCGCTCGCAGCCACCGCTCGAAGAACACCTGGATCTGTGCGGGACCGAGCCGATCGCAGACCGCTTGGAGGCCAGCCGGATCGTCGCTCGTCGCGAACCCATTCGCCAGCTCGGTGAACCCGATCCCGGCCTTGGTCGCCTGACGCTTCGCCCACTCGTGCCCGTTGACCCATACCTTGGCCGGATACGGGAACCAACTGCAGATCTTGACGAAGCCCGGACCGAAGTCAGCGTCGAGGACGGAGAAGTAGTAGGCCGTCACTCGCCGGTCGGCCTTGTCGAAGCCGAACAGCTTCACGCTGGGGTCGCGCTTCGGACGCTGGTGGGCGGTGAACACCCGCTGGAACTCCTGGGCCACCCCGATCGCCACCACCCCCGGACCCCGAGCCGCGTTCCAGTACGGGCGGACCGGGTCGATCTGGCGGTCGTCGGCCTTGAACCGGATGACCGGGATGTCGTTGGTCTCGGCGAACGCGCTCACCGCGGCGCGGAAGCGGTCCCCGATCCTGGTCATGATCGCCGGGGAAGGGATCGGGCAGCGGAGATGGTCGCGCATGAAGGTGACCACCTGCCCGCTCACCTGCAAGTTCGGGACGTAGGCGTTGAGGTAGAGCCGATCCAGGCACTCGAGGTCCAGCACCACATGATCGTCGAGTAGCTCACCGACCGACACCGCGCTGGCCATGACGCACCTCGATCCTGAGAGGCTGTCGCGTATATTTATGCAGCGCGATGAATGGTCGCTGACTGGGCGGTCAGGCGACGGAGGAGCAGGCGAGCATGGGCTGCCCAGACGAAGCCCTCTGCGACCACGGGGAGTCGTTCGTAGTCGACCTGGAGCCGTCGATTGTTCATCAACCAGGACCACGTCCGCTCCACCACCCACCGCCGTGGGAGCACTTCGAAGGTGCCCGAGTGGATCTTCTTCACCACCTCCGCCGAG